>JBAYES010000004.1:0-64158 GCA_041667545.1 Candidatus Omnitrophota bacterium
AGGGGAAAGTTTTTAATTACAGAAATCCTGAAGATAGGCCTACACGTCTTATTCTTGCCGGATATGTGCTCGGAGCAAGTGAATCGGCTACATCTGGAGTGGCAAGGTTTATTACAAGCCTCAAGGGAACGGAAAGTTTCGCTTCATATTTCACAGAAATAGAACTGGTGGAGATGAAACTTGAGACCATAGGGGGGGAAGAGACCATGTTCTTCCGTCTCAAATGCGAATTTGAAAAAAAAGAAGAGACTCCGGTAAAAGCCGTGGAAAGAAAAAAGAGAAAAATTTTGAAGTGACCCGGTATAAGGAAAAAACGTGAACATCAAAGATCTCAGAATGGAAGACGTAAAAGAGTTTCTTTATGATCCTCAAAAGAGGGCATATTTTATTCTGGCCGCGGCGGCTCTTTTTTTTCTTATTATTCTTTTCTGGGCGGTTATCCCCGGTGCCGGGATAGTCATAACAAGGATAGCGACACAGAGTAACCTTGAAAAAACCATAGATCTTGCCGAGAAGGATATAGCAAAGCTTCCCATCGTGAGGGACAAACTTGCCGGGCTTAAAGAAGAGTATGGCTTCTATTCGATAAAAATACCAAGCCGTAAAGAGATAGGGGAATTCCTTGAAAGTCTGGCTGTTACCGCCGGGAGATCGGATGTGAGGCTTCTAAGCGTAACCCCCCTTGATCAGACCGCTGTAACTACATTCAAACCTGTCGAGAAATATTCAGATATGATGCTTATTATTTCGGCTAAGGGAGGGTATCATCAGATAAACCGTTTTGTTGAATATCTCGAAAGTGGAAGAGGGTTTTCATCTATACGGGACATTCGTATACAGAACGACACCAAGAATCCAACAAGACATGACGCGCACATTGTTTTGAAAGTATATGTTTTTGACGGAGACAGTCTTGATGAAAAAAAATAAACGCCATTATGTTTTTTTGATTTGCATTGTTTTGTTGCCGGTAATGTCGGCCTTTTGGGGAATGGAAGTGTTTTCTCAGGAAATGCACAGGAGCAGGGACCCTTTTGTGCCTCTTGTCGGCGGAGGTTATGAAAGGTCTTTTTCGGGCATAGACCGCATTTTTACCCCGTCTGACGTAAGATTTGAGGGTATAATTTCCGGCGCGGGAGGGAAAAAGGCGATTGTCCTGAATGGAGAGATGATCTCTGAAGGCCAAACGATAGGGCTTGTGACAGTAAAAAGCATCGGTATGAACAAGGCTGAGATATACATTGACGGAGTAAGGCACATTATAGCGCTTTACGAGTAAAATATATACGCAAGGTTTTTTATCTTTACCACTTTTTAGAAGGGGGAAATATGGAATGTAGAAAAAGGATGATCAGAAAAATTTCGCCTTTCGCCGCGGCTGTTGTATTTTTATGGTCTTTTTCATCGGATCTTTTTTACGCTCAGACGGCATACGGATATGCGGCCGAAGGAGGCGAAATGGATCCCGGAGCTGCCTTTTCTGATGCAACCCCGGACGTAGCGGAGCTTTCGCCCGGGAATGTAACTGTAAATTTCCGTGATGTAGACGTTAATACTGTTCTGCACTATCTTTCCGAAGTGAGCGGTGTGGATATTATCCCTCATCCCGATATCAGGGGCAAGGTCACGATGCGTCTCAGGGATAAGTCATGGCTGGACGCCCTTGAAATAGTTACAAGGAACTACGGGTATGTGTATTCCATGGAAAGCGGGATAATAAGGGTTATGCCGAGAGGCCAGCTTGAAAAAGAAGAGCCGGTCACAGAGGTTATCCGGCTTAATAACCTTACTATGGAGACGGAGCTGACTAAAGGCGCGGCATCTTCCGGCGGCGGGGGAGCTCTCGCTGCCCTAAGCGGCGGAGATACAGGCGGCTCTAAAAGTTCCACAGGCGAGGTTAGGGTAGAGCAGAAAGAGGAAAGCATAGGGAAGCTTATAAAAGCAATAAATGCCATTCTTGACCGCAAACGGGGAGAAGATGCCACTTATATTCCCAGTGTTAATGCCATTGTTGTAACGGCTATCCCCACAAAAATGAGCAGGATCAGGAACATAGTGGAAAGTATCGACCGGAGACCCGCCCAGATAGTTCTTGATGCCAAAGTTGTTGAGATAACGCTTAACAAGGACGAAAGGTTCGGCGTGGATTGGAATGCTGTTATGTCTGCCGCCGGGGCGAGACGGCCTATAACTTTTCCCTTTACTTCAGAAGGCCTTTTAACATTTTTGCCCGGACAGATGCAGCGGCAGTTTATTCCGAAATTTGGGCCTGCAGGGACTCAGCAAGATTCCAGGTTTCCGTATATGGAAGATACACTAACTGCTTCGCTCTTTGATCCGGTAGCGGCGCCTGTCGATGGGTCGCTGTACAGTCTGGGGACTCTTGATTTTTCGACTTTCAACGCCACTTTACGGCTTATTGACCAGAGAGGAGACGCGGAGATACTTTCAAGTCCTCGGATAACAACCTTAAATAACCGGAAAGCGACAATAAAGGTAATAGAAAAGGTAATGCTTCAAAGATCCGTGCAGACAACACAGGTATCGTCACTGGTTACAGTTGAATTTGAGGATGAAAAAGACGCTCGTGAAGTGGGAGTCAAGCTGGCGGTTATCCCGCATGTAAACGATAGAGGAGAAATATCCGTTAATCTTTTGCCTGAAGTATCCTCGGACATAGCTTTCACAGAGGTTTCTGCTGTGGCGGGGAATACGGTGGCTCTGACATACAGTTCAAGAGAGGCCAATACTGTGGTCCGTGTGAACGACGGCGAAACAATTTTTTTGGGAGGGCTTATCCGTAGAAATGTTGAAACTACCGAAAATAAATTTCCCGTACTTGGTGATATTTTCGGGGGGATACCTGTACTTGGTAATGTGTTCAAATACGATGCTGAAAATATCACAAGGACTGAAGTGGTTTTCTTCGTTACGGTACATATTGTCAAAGATACCATGGATTCCGTGCTATTTATGGACGCGGAAGAACATTATGATAAGCACATTACAAGGGAAGGAAGAGATAAATTTGGCGATAGAGTAGAGTCACCCGAAGGGGAAAGCTCTTTTTTTCTAAAGCGCGGGCAGTGGAATACTTCGGAAAAAACGGAAGTAATAGAATCTGTAAAACAGCCCGCCGAAGAAGAGAAGAAAAAAGGCGCGTTCATTGATTTTAGGAAGAAGTGAAAGTTGATAGTAAAAGTCCATAGTCCATAGTTTGGGAACTTGACTCTAGTTTACGCCATATGAACATCAGGTATAATACGGTTTTCTCGAAAAAAGGGGATATGGTTTATATTTCCCATCTGGATCTTATGACCCTTTTCAGGAGGGCCATAAGAAGGGCGGATTTTCCTTTTTTTCTGACGGGCGGGTTTTCTCCTCGTGTCAAAATAAGTATGCCTAAAGCTCTCAAGCTTGGGGTCGAGAGCGACTGCGAAGAGATGTCGATGTGGCTTACCGAAAACGTTCCCGAAAAAATAGTAGAAGAGCGTATGAACTTTTGCCTTCCCGAAGGGGTTAGAATTTTAAAGGTATTCAAATAAGAGTTTTTAAGGAGAGAAGGATGAGAAGAAATCAGCAAAAAGACAAGAAAGACCGGCATTTGCTAAAGGAGATGCTTGTAGACACAAGTCCCATAGAGACAAGAGTGGCGGTAATGGATAACGGAGAACTTGTGGATTTTTTTATGGAAAGAAAAAGCCGCGTGCATTACGCGGGTAGTATTTATAAAGGCAAAGTCAGCGCTATACTACAGGGCATAGACGCCGCCTTTGTAGATATAGGAATGGAAAAGAACGGCTTTCTTCATGTGAGCGATGTAATGGACAAAGATTCGGCCCTGAAGCATCTTTTGCCGGAAGAAGACACAGCCGAGGTCAGGAAACCGAAAAATGCTCCGCTTCCCAAGATAAAGGAGATCCTCAAGGTGGGCGAGGAAAGAATGGTACAGGTGGTCAAAGAGGCTATGGGGACAAAGGGGCCCCGTCTTACCACTTTTGTGAGCCTGCCCGGTCGATACCTGGTTCTTACTCCTTATGACAAGGGCCTTGGTATATCGCGCAGAATAACAGACAAGAACGAAAGAAAGAGAATTCGCGATATTATTGCCAAGATAGGGGGCGTTGAAGAGACGGGATGCATAGTAAGAACGGTGGCAGAGGGACGCTCGGAAGAAGAGATACTTAGCGAATACAGATATCTGGTGAACTTATGGAAAACTGTTCGCGACAGGGCTAATAAGCAGAAGGCCCCCGTTACGGTGTATGAAGAATACGGTCTAGTTTTGCGTATGATAAGGGATGTTTTCTCAAAGGACATAAGCCGGTTTCTTGTGGATTCCAGAGAAGAACATGCCAAAATAATGAGATTCCTTAAGTCTTACATGCCCTCTTTGCGGAACAATGTAAAGCTTTATAACGGAAAAACGCCGCTTTTTCAAAAGTATGATCTTGAGCGCCAGATAGACAGGATATTCGAGCGTAAAGTGCCGCTTAAAAGCGGGGGGTACCTAATTATAGAGCAAACCGAGGGGGTTGTTGTCGTAGATGTCAATACCGGAAGTTTTGTAGGTAAAAAGGGCCTCGAGCAAACGGCTTTTAAAACAAATATGGAAGCGGCCGAGGAAATCCCGAAACAGCTCATGTTGAGGGATATCGGCGGCATAATTATAATCGATTTTATTGACATGGAGATAAGAGATCACAAGGAAAAGATATCGCATGCTTTAGAGAACGCTCTAAAACGCGATAAGGCGCGCATAAGCGTACGTGGAATAAGCCAGTTCGGTGTTGTTGAGATGACGCGCCAGAGGATGCGTAAAAGCCTGGAAAGCGCTTCGCGCGTTGAATGCCCGTATTGCGCGGGAAAGGGTATGATAAAAAGCGTCGAGACCATAGCCATAGAAGCCGTACGAAGTATAAACAAAAAATTCGGAGCGTCCCCCAAAAAACTTAAACATGTGAATGTTATCCTTCATCCGGATATACACGACGCTCTCATTTCCGACCAGGCCGCTATGCTCAGCGATGTGCAAAGAAAATTCAGATGCAGGATAGACCTTCACGCCGACCGGGCCCTACACATAGAAGACGTCGTGATCGATGAGAAATAACCAGGGACGGTTCTCAATCTGATCCTACACCTGTCCCAGATATAATCCCACACCTGTCCCACAGTTGAACCTACACCTGTCCCAGATCTAATCCCACACTTGTCCCTCGCAGGGAATGCCAGACCCTTGTATCATCGGCGCTGCAATCTTTTTAGTGCTTACGTGAGCAAACTGCTACCAAAACTTGGACTCTTTCCGTGGGATAGGGTATACTTTATTAAGGGGGAGTTTCATGGATCTTGATGTAAAGGGACAGAAAGGCGTGACGATGGTCGAGGTTGTGCTGGCTGTCGCTATTGTGTCATTTATCTCCCTGGCGATGGTCGCGGCCATATCTCAAAGTTCCGTTTTTTCCCGCACGATTGACACCACATACACTTCTTCTTATATCGCGAACAGGCGTATCGAGCTTATTAAACGTTTCAGTTTTGATCAGCTTGCCTTTACCGAGGAAACGGCTGTTAAGGTCGGGGTGGATGGGAATATCGATCCGGACGGGGACTATGTCAGGACAACCGAAATATCCACTAATTACGGCGGGAACTCGAATCTTACCAAGGTTAAAGTAACTGTTCGGCGTTTAAGGCTTTTGGCTTCGGGCGCAAAAGCGGAAGATACGTACGTGGGGTCGCCGGTCATAATGGAAACATTGTTATCGAATTTTGAATGACCTTTGATCTGAGGAGTATATGCGATGAGACGGATGGGCTTACTTAAAAAAAGCGGCGGATTCACTCTTGTAGAGGTCATGTTCGTGGCCGTTACAGTGGGAATAGTTGTAACCGCCATTGTGAGCACGTGGATATTCATGCAAAAAACCTGGACCACGGAGATAGCCCGCACTAATACCCGCATGGACATGATGAAAGCTATAGAGACATTGCGTGACGATCTCAGGCTTTCCACCCTCACTTACATGAGTTTTTACCCGGAAAACACATGGCCGCACACGGCCGTAAGCCTTCCATTGGCTACACGTGATAATGACGGACTTTTTTCTATTTCCGGAGGAAAAATTGATTGGGACAGGACTGTTGTATACCATGTCTGGGAAGGAACTCTCAGGCGCACTATTATCGATTCTTTTATCACCGACGCTAACGAAAGGTATTTGGAACTTGTGGGGATAGCCGAAAGCGGGGAGGGCCCTGTCGGGTCTTCAACGAAAGAGGATTTTCTGAGGGATATTGACGCCTTTGAGATATCTACAATTGCTCCTGTCATAGATTTTTACGAGGATTCCGCCGATGCGCTACGGAGAAAAGCGCTTTTTGGATGGGTAAGATTATCCCCCGGGCAGCATACTTTAAGGTTCGAGATAGCCGATAAACACCCTCTTTCAGGGGGGTATTCGATAGGTATTGACAGCATATCGATAGAACCTTCGGGCAGCGCGAGAGACGCGGAATATTATATTTCAAGCGAGGCTCCGTCCGGAATGATAATTTCAAGCGGAGGTTCTACCAGCCGAGTGCATGGTACAGAATGGAACAACGATAATTATCTTGAGTTTGACACATCAGCTCTGGGAGCGTACATCGAGATCGAAGACGGCTATGATCTTTGGAGAGAATCAGCCTTTGATCAGGTGGCTCTAAGCAATACGCGCCGGGACGGTGAAGAACTCAGGATAATGCTTGACCTCCCCAAGGCATTTTGGCTGCCTGAGGACGCCGACGAGCCTCAGAACCTGAAGTGGTATGCCCATCAGCAGACCGGCGAGGCGGTGCAGGAAGGACAGAACGGATATGTCAATCCGGAAGGGGACGGGGCGTTTGAACCTTCGGAGGCACTTGTAATAAGAACCTGGGTAAACCATCAGCACATAGATCTCGATACAGCCGCCACGGGTAATGAGGTAGACCTTGTGAGGGTGAAATTCATGGCCGCGGACAGCGGAGATCTCAGGATAGAAAGGGCATATATAACGCGTAGGGATATGGATTCCGCAGGATCCTATGACGGGCTTGTAAACATTTCATCCGCGGGAGGAGTGCCTTCGGAATATCATTTTCATCAGCAGCTTTTTTTTAAGGATACTTCAGGCGGGATAAGCGCGACACTTGAAATCCCTGCCGACTCAACTGAAAGAACTGCATGGAGCGAATGGACGGCCTTCCCCATAATAACCCGGGAGGGTGGAACGGATATAGACTATTTTGTGACATTCGTGGTAGACAACGTTGATAAAGCTGAAAGCAAATACTGGGAAGGCGCCGCAGGGAGCGTTAATTCTTATTATGTGGGAATAATCCCCGGAGAAGAAAGTTTGGCCGGAATTCCCGACTGGTCGGCGGAAGGTGTTACGGTCGAGGAAAGCCGATTCATTTTCGCGGCGGCTGAAATAGACACGTGGAGAACGACGGGTTCGGTTGAGTCCAGAATTTTCGATACCGCGATATCTTTGCCTGAATATAACCAGATAAAATGGTCGGAGAATAAACCCGTGGGAACGAGTGTTTCCGTGAAGGCCAGGTCGGGGGCAAGTATGGATATTTCAGACGCTTCCGACTGGAGCGCGATAGGGGATTCATCCATAGGCGGCACCGGGAGATACCTTCAATTCCGAGCCGAACTTGCATGTACCCCCTATTGGCAAAGCGGGGGAGGGGTTTTAAGCTATTCCGATTATATTTCGCAGCATTTGGCGGGAGGGCTTCATTACGAGTTTCCCGCGAGCGGCGGAACGTATTATACTACAGGGCTTGCCGCCCCCTGGGTTGATGATATTGAAATAGACTGGCCAGGAGTTGAGAGAATATGCGCTATAACGGGCCAGATAGCCCGGAAAAACGATTATGGCCAGGCAAAACTTACGGTTGACGGACAGGATCTTTTTAAAATATTGAGCGTGCGAGTAAAGACTGTGAAACACTTTCACGGGCGTGATATAGAAAATGAACATTATGTTGAGATAGAGCCCAGAAACACGGGAAAATGATATGGATATCAGGAAATTCATCAGCAGAATAATAAGAGGAAGTTCCGATCAAAAGGGAATGGCTCTCGTTCTTGTTATGACCTTTGTAGGACTCATGTCTTTGAGCTTAATGTCACTTGCTCTCATGGTACGGCGGGACATGAATCTTGTCGAACGCGTAAAAAAAACCGACCAAGCCAGATTTCTCGCGGAGGCCGGAATAAACCACGCTCTCGCAGAAATCAGGACAAGCGGGTTTCAGGAAAGGACGGATTTTACAGGTTCTCTCGATACCGGGAGTTATAGCGTGGTATATTTTTCGGTGGGAGGAAGAGAACTTATAATCTCGACGGGTTCTGCTGCCGGGGTTTCATCAACAGCGATTTTAGAGGTGAAGGATAATACTCCGACGGCTATGAACTATTTTTCTGGAGCCGAAAATGATATAAAAATAAACGCACTTGTTACTGTTTCATCTGTTTCCGGGGATATACACGCGAATAACAATGTTTATCTTAAGGCCGGGCCTATTGTTTCGAGTTTTTCTGTGACAGGGGATGTCTCAGCTACAGGGATAGTTATGGAGGGAACAAGACATAATCAAAGTGACCTATGGGACTGGAAAGTATATATTAATGGGGCCAATAGCGACGGTGCCGCTGTTTCGGAGGGAGCTCCCAGAATAACTTTTCCCACATTTAATTTTAACAGTTACCGGCAGGCCGCAATAGATTCCGGAGACTATTATTCGGGAGATGTGACTTTTAACAATGTTACGCTATCCCCGGCCAACGGAATAGTTTATGTTGACGGGGATGCCGAGTTCAGGGGCGTATGTGTTATAAACGGCGGGGTAATCGCTAATAGCATACGTGTAATAAATACTTTGAGACAGAATAAAGCCCTTAATAGAAATGTTATACTTTCTCGGAACGGAGATATAAGGGTATGGGGACGTCTGGAAACTCAAGAGGCCCTGGTGTTCGCCGCGCAAGATATCATATCAATGCAGGTTTTGGCCGTACTCGAAGTCAACGGCATATTGCTTGCCGGGAGAGATGTTAACATGTGGAATGTCGTTACCAGAATAGTGTACACGTATGTTCCCATGTCTCCGGCGGATATGTTCGGCGAAGAGGGAACAGATGTTTTTGAAGTTGTAGCCTGGACACGCTGAATTGCACGCTAAATGACCTTGACAATCCTCTCTGGGTTTGATAACATTATCAGTCTTTTGATGGGAGTCCATAGACCATAGTCCATAGTTTGGGAACATGACAAAACAGGAAGAGGGAGAAAAATGTACGCGATAATAGAACTGCAGGGGTTTCAGGAAAAGGTTGAAAAAGGCGGAAAAATAGTCGTTAACAGGATAAAGAACCAGGAAAACAAAACGATTAAGGTTGACAAAGTGCTTTTTGGCAGGGACGGCGAGAAGACTTTCATTGGCGCTCCGTATGTCGAAGGCGCTTATGTAGAGTGCGAGATAATATCCGATAAACGCCTCAAAAAGGTAATTTCATTCAAGTACAGGGATAGAAAAAGCTCGCAGTCTAAAAAGGGCCACAGGCAGGATGTGACCGAACTTAAGGTGAAGGATATACACTTTGCCGCCGGAAATACAGCAAAGAAAAACAAAGCCGACGAGGTTTCGGAATAAGGAGAAGGTGATGGCACATAAAAAAGGACAGGGATCTTCGCGTAACGGGCGAGATTCCAATTCACAGAGACTGGGAGTAAAAACTTTCGGAGGCGAGACCGTTACGGCGGGAAGTATAATCATAAGGCAGAGAGGATCTCGCTATAAACCGGGTGTTAATGTCGGAAAGGGCAAAGACGATACCCTTTTCGCCAAGAGCGAGGGTATTGTAACTTTCTCATCAGGAAGAGTGGTAAGCGTTCTCCCCAAATGAAATGCTAATAGATCAGGCAAAGATCTACGTTGAAGGCGGCGGCGGAGGTAAAGGATGCCGCAGTTTCTTTAAGGATATTTTTCACAGAAAAGGCATTCCCGACGGCGGGCCCGGAGGGGCCGGTGGGGATGTGATATTCCAGGCCGATCCCAATCTTCAGACCCTTCTTGACTTCAGGTATAATCAGCATTACCGCGCCGAAAGAGGTGCCCATGGCGGTTCAAACCATAAATTCGGGCGAAAAGGAAAAGACCTTCTGGTAAAGGTGCCGGAAGGGACCATACTTGTTGACGCAGAGAACTCTCTTGTCATAAAAGATCTTTCCTCTCCCGGGGAGCGTGTTGTCGCGGTCAAAGGCGGAGCGGGAGGCCGGGGTAATTCCAAAAACCTGGACTCCACCGATGGTGAACCCGGCGAAAAAAAGACCATTCTTCTTGAACTTAAACTTGTCGCTGATGCTGGTATAATAGGTCTTCCCAATGCGGGAAAATCAACTTTTGTCTCTAGAGTTTCAAGGTCGCACTCAAAGATCGCTCCGTATCCATTTACCACTAAAAGTCCCAAGCTGGGGGTTGTCCGTTCAGGCGGAGAGGATTTTGTAGCCGCGGATATGCCCGGACTTATCGAGGGCGCACATAGCGGAAAAGGTTTGGGCGACCGTTTCCTTCGGCATATAGAACGAACTTCCGTTCTTGTCCATGTTGTGGACATATTGCCGATTGACGGGTCAGATCCCGCTGAAAATTTCCATCTTCTTGAGGCTGAACTTAAACTGTACGCGGAAAAGGTCTATCAGAAACCGCGCGTCATAGCGGCAAACAAGATGGATCTTCCGGGGGCCGAGAAAAGTCTGAAAAAATTTATTGAAAAAGTGCCGGGAGACGTTTACCCTATTTCCGGGGTTAGCGGGCAGGGAATAAAGGAGATCATACCGGTAATACACAGGAAGATAAAAGATGCTAAAAGAGAAAAAATTGAAAAGAATAACAGTGAAGGTGGGTACGAGAGTACTCACCTCGGAGAATAATCGCATAGACGAAGCGGTGATAAGGAGTATTTCTTCCGACATCGCCGATCTGCTTGACGAAGGTTTGGAAGTTGTTCTTGTTACTTCCGGGGCCATAGGTTCGGGGCTGGGACTTTTAGACATAGCCAAAAAGGGGAAGTCCCTTTCTGAATTGCAGGCCATTGCCAGCATAGGACAGAACCACCTGATGGATATTTACAACGGGTACCTTGGGAAAAGAGGGTATAGGGCGGGACAGATACTTCTTACCCAGGACGATCTTAACGACAGAAAAAGATTTCTTAATATACGATACACGCTGAACGCTCTTTTAAAATACAAGGCGCTTCCCATAATAAACGAGAATGATTCGGTGTCTACAGAAGAGATAAAGTTCGGGGATAATGACCGGCTTGCGAGCCTGGTCGCGGATCTCGCGAATTCGGACCTTCTTATAATACTTACCGATGTCGATGGGTTATACGGCCGGGATGGCAGAGTTATAGACCAAGTTGAGGCTGTAACGGCAAGTGTTAAGGCGCTGTGCGGGAAAAAAGGCTGTGACGAGAGCACGGGAGGAATGCTGTCAAAACTTGAAGCGGTAAAGAACTGTACGCACGCGGGTATTCCCTGTGTCATAGCCCGAGGGAAAAGTAAAGGAATAATAAAAGAAATATGTTACAAACAAAAAAGAGGAACATATTTTCTTTCCGCGGAAAGATCTATAAATGCCAGAAAAAGATGGATAGCTTTCGGAAAGAAAGCCAAGGGCGAGGTAGAGATCGATGCGGGGGCCTTTGAGGCGATAGCGAAAAAAAACCGGAGCTTGCTTCCAGGCGGGATATCGGACATAAAGGGACATTTTGTTCAAGGGGATGTAGTGGACATTACCTGCTGCGGCAGGAAAGTTATAGCCAGAGGGCTCTCGAATTATTCTTCGGATGAGATCGCGAGAATAAAAGGAAGGAAGACAAGCGAAGTAGAAGCCGTCCTCGGGTATAAAGACTACGACGAAGTAGTGCACAGAGATAATCTTGTGATCATGCGTGATGAGGGATAGGCTGCGAAAACCCGCAAAAGTCCTTATCGTGCTATGGTTATGACTTATGAGGGATAGCAAGGAAGATAAGAATTTTTACGTGTTTTCTTGCTTGCTTTAACCGCCCCTTGCGGGGCGCAAAAGTTGGCTCTAATGCAAGAAGGGCTCGACCCGAGAGCGAACTTTTGCTCGGTTAAAGAGGCTGCGAAAACCCGCAAAAGTCCTTATCGTGCTATGGTTATGACTTATGAGGGATAGCCCCGGAAGATAAGAACTTTCGCGAGAATTAAATGGAGGTGTTTATGACAATGACCGAGATCGTGGCTAAGGCAAGGGCGGGGGCGAGGGCTATGGCCGTTACGCCGTCTTCAGTGAAAGACCGCGCGCTTTTTCGCATGGCAAAACATCTCGATGCCGCCCGTGACGATATCAAAAAAGCCAATCTTGAGGATGTTTCGAGGGCCGTTTCTGCCGGCAGAAACCAGTCCTTTATCGATAGGCTTACATTGAATGACGAGCGTATAGACGCGATGTGCGATATGATCTGCAGTGTCGCGCGGCTTAATGACCCTGTCGGAACTGTTCTTGAATCAGTCGTTATGCCCAATGGCCTTCACATAGATAAGGTTCGCGTGCCTATTGGTGTAATAGGGATTATTTACGAGGCACGGCCCAATGTAACCGCCGACTGCGCGGCGCTTTCAGTAATGTCAGGCAACTCTGTGATTTTGAGGGGAGGTTCGGATGCCATATCTTCCAATATAGCGATATACAAAGCGTTAAAACGTGGAGCGGAGAAAGAGGGCCTTGATAGCGGAGCTTTCATACTTGTAGAGGATACGTCACGTGAAGTGGTCGATGAAATGCTTGCTTGCTCCGGCGGGATAGATCTTATCATCCCTAGGGGTGGAGAATCCCTCATAAGGGAAGTTGTCGCGAAAAGCCATATCCCCGTTATCAAGCATTACAAGGGAATATGCCATGTTTATGTTGATGCGGATGCCGATATTGATATGGCACTCAAAATATGTGTTAATGCTAAGGTACAGAGACCCGGTGTGTGTAATGCCATGGAGACAATGCTTGTTCATAAAAAGATAGCGGGTAAATTTCTTCCCATGGCGGCCGAAGAGTTCTATAAATTCGATGTCAAGATAAAGGCTTGCCCGCTGACAAGAAAGATCATCCCTTCTGCCGATGAGGCCTGTGAAGAGGATTATTTCACCGAATGGCTCGATCTTGTCCTGAACGTGAAAGTAGTAGGATCTATAGATGAAGCCATACAGCATATTTCAAAATACGGCTCGTGCCATTCCGATGCCATAATCACCGACAATAATGATAATGCCAATGAATTTACTTCAAGAGTTGATTCAGCTGCCGTATACGTTAACGCTTCGACAAGGTTTACCGACGGCGGGGAATTCGGTAAAGGCGCGGAAATAGGGATATCTACCGACAAGATACATGCCCGCGGGCCCATGGGGCTACAAGAACTTTGTTCGTACAAATATATTGTGCATGGGACCGGGCAAACAAGATAGTCAGGACCCGGGACCGGAGACCCCGGCTCCC
Source organism: Candidatus Omnitrophota bacterium (assembly GCA_041667545.1). GTDB lineage: Bacteria > Omnitrophota > Gorgyraeia > Tantalellales > Tantalellaceae > SLID01. The sequence goes on from JBAYES010000004.1 coordinate 13,567, forward strand.
GCAGAGAGAAAGACATGAAAATAGGTATCTTTGGCGGGACTTTTGACCCCGTACATATCGGGCATGCGGTACTGGCCCTGGAATGCTGGCATGAGCTGGAACTGGACAAGGTGTTATTCGTTCCGGCGAATATATCGCCGTTCAAGGAGGAACTTATTTCCGCTTCGCCGGCGGACAGGCTGAATATGCTCAGGCTGGCGGTAGGACATGACCACAGATTCGGTATCTGCACGCTGGAACTTGCGAGGGGCGGGATATCTTATACCGTGGATACGCTTAAAGAATTGAAGCGCGAATTCGGACCGGAAGCTGAACTGTTTATACTGGCGGGAACGGATATAGTGAAAAGTTTTGACAGATGGAAAGATTCCGGAAAGATCATGGAAATGGCGTCTCTTGTGGCTGTTTCGCGTCCCGGAGAGAAGAATTCCGGTGTTTTAAAAGGGAATATCCGTTCAATAGAGATGCCGCTTATGGAAATATCATCTACAATGATACGGCGGCGAATAAGGGCCAGACAGCCGATAGAGGGATTTCTGACCCCGGCCGTAGTTGAGTACATACGCGACAAAGGGCTATATAGATAATAATATTTCTGGTTTAGCTTGAACTTTAGGCTTTCATATGATAGACTTTGGGCGTTGATTTTTTTTGATCACAAATCCAAGGAGGGACCGAAGATGGCAGAAGGATATTGCGTAAAATGTAAGGCAAAAAAAGAAATGAAGGACGCTCAGGAAGTTACAATGAAGAACGGCAGAAAGGCTATGAAGGGAACGTGCCCGAGCTGTGGTACCGGAATGTATAAAATTTTGGGAAAGTAATTGTTTTTACGTGTAATTAAAGCGGTTTCCGTTAGATAGGAAACAAAGTTTTATTCGTGAATAGGTGAAAAATACCTCCTCCAGAGAAAAAGCCAGTCTTATAGCGAAGATAGCCGGGGAAAAAACAGGTGAGGATATAGTCCTGCTTGACATGACCGAGCAGTCGGCCGTATGCGATTGTTTTGTAGTGGTTACGGCCGGGTCTTCGCGCCGAATAAAGACCATATGCGAGGAAATCAGGAAGCGCCTTGGGGATGACGGAGTTCTCCCTGTGAGTGTGGAGGGGAGAAGCAGTCTCAACTGGGTGATACTTGATTACGAGGATGTGGTAGTTCATATTTTCAGTGAAGAGTTCAGGAGTTTTTATGATCTTGAGCGGCTTTGGTCTGAAGCGCCCATTGAAAGGATAGGATAAACATGCGTGGAAGGGATATAGCTATACACATCGAAAAAGAGCTTTTGGCGGTATCTAAGCGGTATGCCAAGAAAAATTTTCCTGAAATGGCTTTCCCTGAAGAGATCAAAAGCGCTCTTCAGCCTACACGGGAATCGGGACATGGAGACCTAAGTTCGAATATCGCCATGCGCCTGGCTTCTTCATTTAAAAGACCTCCTTTTGAAATAGGACAGGGAATGATCATCGAGTTCAAGCGCTCCATCAAGGGGACTTTTCTGTCCGAGTATATCCGCGAGACGGAAATGAAAGGCGGTTTTATAAATTTTTGGTTTTCGGACAAGTTCTATCGGGACCTTTTAATGGAAATACGCGCTCGGGGCGACGGGTACGGAAAATGTACCGATGGGAGAGGCGGGAAAGTTAATATAGAGTTCGTCAGCGCCAACCCTACAGGTCCTCTTACTATAGCGCATGGCAGGCAGGCGGCTATAGGAGACGCTTTGGCCAATATTCTCAAGTATAACGGATACACCGTTACCAAAGAATATTATCTTAACGATGTGGGCAACCAGATAAATATGCTGGGGGAATCCCTGCAGGCCAGATATAAAAATCTTTCAGGAGAGAACATATCCATGCCTGAGGATGGATATATGGGTGATTATGTTATAGAGATGGCCGAACAGCTTAGAAATTTAAAGGAAAAGGGTTCTTTAAACGAAGCGGGCCTGTCGCTCCGTTTCTTTCGCGAGTACGCGGTAAAATGTATACTCAGGATGATAAACACCGATCTTGAGGATTTCAGGGTAAAATTTGATGTCTGGACCAGGCAGTCGGACATAGAACGCCGGAACGAAGTGGAAGCCACTCTTGAAGAGCTTGAAAAGAAGGGCTTTATTTACACATCGGAAGGGGCGCGCTGGTTTCGTTCGACGGATCTGGGCGATGACAAAGACAGAGTTGTGGTTAAAAGCGACGGGGCGTACACATATCTTGCTCCTGACATGGCATATCACAGAGACAAGTATAAGAGAGGTTTTGACCGCATAATAGACCTTTTGGGCCCGGACCATCATGGTTATATAAAGCGCATGAAGGCCGCCGTGCAGGCTATGGGGAACGACAAGGGATCTTTAGATATACTTATCGTTCAGCTTGTTACCCTCATGAGGGCGGGGGAGACGGTTTCGATGTCCACGCGTAAAGGAGAGTTCATAAGTCTCAGGGAACTTTTAGATGATATGGGTCCTGACGTGACACGGTTCTTTTTTCTTTCACGCCGGCTGGACAGCCATCTGGATCTCGATGTGGATCTCGCGAAAAAAGAATCGTCCGATAACCCCGTTTACTATATGCAGTATGCCCATGCCCGTATCAGAAGTATACAAAAATTCAGCGCGAAAACATCCCGTATGGCGTTTTTCACAAGAACCAGGCTCGAACTTTTGACCAACGACGGGGAAAGACAGCTTATGCGGAAATTAAGCGAGTTCCCTTTTGTCATACGTTCGAGCGCTGAAGCGCTTGAACCCAACCGGCTTCTGACTTATCTGAACGAATTGGCGAGATCATTCCATTCATTCTACACTACATGCCGGGTGGTTTCGGAAGACCCGCGTTTGACCAAAGCGAGGCTGTATCTCGTAGAGAGCACCCGTATAGTCCTTGCGAACGGACTCGGAGTGCTGAACATTACCCTGCCCGAAAAGATGTGAGCGGAATTGCGCATGATAGATTCCCTGAAACTTCTCGTTGATGAAGAGGCAGACCTTGCCGAGATCACAATTTTTCTTGAGCGGCACGGGTATTCGCGTACAAGGAAAGTTTCCGGAGAAGGCGATTATAGTCTTGTAGGAGAAACCCTCGTTATTTTCCCGGTAACATTTGAGTATCCTCTACGGATAGATCTCACGGACGGTAAAGTAAGATCCATGAAAAGCGTGGATGCCTTGTCATTCAGGACCATAGACGAACATAGGGGTGTTGTAATACTTCCCGTGACCGTGCTAAGGAGATCCTCTCTTAAACGCCTGCCCGTTGAATCCGGAGAAATGCCGATAAGCTCATTTGTGGACATAGAGCCGGGCGACATGGTAGTACATATCGATCATGGCATAGGCCGATATCTCGGGCTCCAGAGGCTCAGGCGTTCGGGAACGATGAAAGAGTATCTTGTTCTTGAGTATTCCGGAGGCGACAAACTGTATGTGGAGCAAAAGGATCTCAATAAAGTTCAGAGATATGTTTCGTTCCATAGGCGGGGAATTGGGCTCAGTGACCTTAAAGGGAAAAAATGGGACAATGACAAGAAAAGAGCCTCCAAGGCGGCCGAGAACGTAGCGAAAGATCTTCTTGAACTTGCGGCAAAAAGAGAAAGTTCCCGCGCTTTTGCCTTTAGCACCGATACGGACTGGCAAAAAGAAGTGGAAAATTCCTTTCCTTACAAGGAAACTCCCGACCAGCTGAAAGCCACATCCGAAGTGAAAAGAGATATGGAGTCGGGAAAACCCATGGACCGCCTTTTATGTGGTGATGTGGGGTACGGAAAGACCGAGGTAGCCTTGCGCGCGGCCTTTAAGGCCGTTATGGACAATAAACAAGTGGCGTTTCTTGTCCCTACCACCTTTCTCGCGGAACAGCACACCGATACATTCACGCGCCGGCTAAAGGAATTTCCTCTGAACATACAAATGCTCAACAGGTTCCGTACATTGTCCGAGCAGAAATATGTATTAGGGGCTCTGAAGACCGGAGAGGTAGACATAGTCATAGGAACGCATAGGCTGCTTTCGGATGATGTGAATTTTAAGGATCTCGGGCTTTTGATAGTGGACGAGGAGCAGAAATTCGGCGTAAGGCACAAAGAGAAAATAAAAAAACTGAGAACAAGCATAGATGTGCTGACCATGACCGCTACCCCTATCCCAAGAACGCTTTATCTGGCTCTGATGGGAGGCAAGGACATGTCGGTTATCGAAACTCCTCCGCTTGAAAGAATGCCCGTAAGCACTCATGTCATCCAATATGATGAAAATGTCGTGAAAGAGGCCATACGCAGGGAACTTGACAGGAACGGGCAGATATACTATGTGCACAACAGGGTAGAGACAATAGACCGTGTGGCGGCAAAGGTAAGGAGACTCGCCCCTGACGCTAAGCTTATGGTGGGGCACGGTCAGATGTCTTCCAAAGCGCTTGAGAAGACAATGATAAAGTTCATAAGATCGGAGGCGGATATATTGGTGTGTACCACCATAATTGAGTCAGGGATAGATATACCTAATGCGAACACCATGATAATAGACGATGCCGACAGGTTCGGGCTTGCGGAACTTTATCAGCTTAGAGGCCGTATCGGCCGCTTTGACCGGGAAGCATACGCGTATCTTACGGTGAGGGATCTTTCCTCTCTTACGGGTGAAGTGCAGTCAAGACTGGATGCTATAGTCAAATATCAAAAACTGGGGTCCGGGTTCAAAATAGCCATGCATGACCTGGAAATGAGAGGCGCGGGGAATATACTGGGAGTTGAACAAAGCGGCTTCATAGACCAGATAGGCTTCGACCTTTACTGCCGCCTACTAAGAAACGAGATCAAGAAACAGGGACGGTTCTCAATTTGAACCTACACCTGTCCCAAATTTAATCCCACACCCGTCCCATGCTCAAAGCTACATCTGTCCCCAGCTCAAACCTACACCTGTCCTAAATCTAATCCCACACCTGTCCCCACAGTATTGTCATGCGCGGGTTGACTTGCAGCAGGAAGGGCATGTGCTGCGCGCTTCGCGGTTTAGTCCATAGTCGATAGTCCATAGTCCATAGTTTGGGAACTTGACTTGGGCTTTTGGGCGATAGTCATAGTTTGGGAACATGACTCAGGGTTTTAGAAAGCAGACTTGTCTTTCAGCACTTTTCTATGGACTATGGACCATCGACTATTGACAGACATCGGAATCAGCTTGAAGGATTGGGGTTATTCTGATACTATATTGCCTGTCTAAGTATAATAATATTAACGGGGGCGCAGGGAAAAGATGATGGTAATAAATTCAGCCAGGGTCTTGGGGGTTTTTATAGTTGCGGGGTACTTGCTTTCGGGTTGTGGAAGAACGGCGCCGAATGAAGAAGAAGTACTTGTGTCCATAGGCTCCACACGCATAACGGTTAATGATTTTAATGAGCGTGTGGCTAACCTGCCTGAAAGGTACAGGGAGATAGCGCAAAGAAGAAAGGCGGCCTACATTCAGGAACTTATAAACGATACCTTGCTTTATCAGGAAGCGTTAAGACAGGGGATAGATAAGGACGCGGATGTGAAAAAGGTAATTGAGGAGGCCAAGAAGAAGATCCTCATTGCCAAACTTTTAAGCAGCGAAGTAGAGGCGGTCATCAAAGTGACCGATGACGAAGTTGCAGACTATTACGATGAGAACAAGTTCCGGTATATGACTCCGGAAATAATGAGGGCCTCGCATATTTTGCTAAGTACATTTGATGATGCGTCCGAAGTTATAAAGGAACTGAAACAGGGAGAAACCTTTGAAAACGCGGCTCGGGCAAGATCTCTGGATCCGACCGCTCAACAAGGCGGTGATATAGGGTATTTCCCCAAGGGGCGCCTTATGCCGGAATTTGAACAGGCGTGCGCGCGTCTTAGTGTAGGAGAAACGAGCGATGTTGTGAGGACAAGCCTGGGCTTTCACATTATAAAACTTACGGACAGGAGAGCTTCTGTAGAAAAACCGCTTGATGAAGTGAGGGAAGAGATATCTCGGGGAATATACGATGTTAAAAGACGCAAGAGTTTTAACGATCTTCTTGAAAAATTGAAAAACTCGACTGAAATAGAGGTAAACGAAGAAGCGCTGTCATCTGAGGCCACGGATAGTGAAATATCAGGTAATAACGATTAGGGTTCTGCAAAATGAACTTTTATAACGTCTTTGCGAGGGACAAACGAAGTGAGTGACGAAACAATCTCAATAAATATAATAGGTTATAAGATTGCTTCGGTCGCTTCGCTCCCTCGCAATGACGAGAAATAGGCATCTCGCAGGACTCTAAATAACGATAAAAACGGAGGATGATATGTTTATTGAAAAGGGCCAAAAGATCTTGCGGATACTGTTTATTCTGTCTTTTTTGATCGCCTCTCTTGTGCCTGCGAAAGTTTCCATGTCCGAAGCTTTGGACAGGATAGTTATCGTTGTTAACGATGAAGTTATAACCCAGAGAGAATTTGACAGGGTATTCCTGCCTATAAAAAGAAATCTTGAACAAAATTTTCACGGAGCTGAGCTTGAGACCAAGGTAAAAGACGCTGAAACGGGTGTAAAGGACCATCTCATAAACGCCAAGCTCGCGACCAGTCTTGCCAAGAAAAAGAAGATCTCAATAGACGAAGAGGAACTCTCCCGACGAATAGAGACAATAAAGAGCGCCTATTACGGAAGTGAGCAGGAATTTCTAATGGCTCTTCGGGAAAGGGGAACCAATCTGACGGAATTCGAAAGGGAAATACGAGAGCAGATGCTCGCGCAGAAGCTTGTTAACGAAGAGGTGGCCTCCTCAATAGTGGTAACCCCCGGAGAAATAAAGGAACTTTATGATGAGCATGCAGATGAAATGGTAGCTCCGAGGCAGGTTTTGGTGCGAACTATAGTTATAAAAAAACGGGAAGACAGAAGCGATGAAGAATCCATGCGAAAGATCCGGGATGTCCGCGCAAGAGCTGTAACTGGGGGGGATTTTTCGTCTCTTGCCATGGAGATGTCGGAAGGCCTTAATGCTGAGGAAGGGGGGTACATGGGATATGTAGCCAAGGGGCAGACAATTCCCGAGATAGACAGCGTTATTTTTGCGCTCGAGAAGGACAAGATCTCGGAAATAGTCGAAACCCCGGTCGGCTACCATATATTTCTTGTGGATGAAATTCTTGAAGAGAGAATGCTGGAGCTTGCAGATGTTGACGATTTCCTGAGAGAACAGATATATATGAAAAAGTTCCAGGAGAGTCTGGTCAAATATCTGGAGGAACAAAGGAAGAACGCTTATATTTCCTATAAGTGACATAAGCGGAGGATCCGGTATCGGCCGGGGTAAGGATTAAGAGAGTATGCATGATGTGCATGATGTTTCTGTTCCGGAGATAGTTATAACAATGGGGGATCCCTCGGGAATAGGCCCGGAGATCTCCGCTAAAGCCATTAAAGATCTGCTGGCTGTGGAAGATGTTGTCTTTACGGTAGTTGGCGATAAAGATGTTCTTTTCAAGGCCTTCACGTCTTATTGTCCGGAAGCATTTTCCCAAGAACGGCAGAGGATAGTTTTTGTTGATGCGGACGGGGTTTCTGACGGAGCTCTCAGCGGAAGTCCGGAAGATAGAGGGGCTCTGAAAGCGCTAAGGTCCATAGAAAAATCTATAGAAATAATTTCCGATAGAGAGAGCCCCCGAAAAAAAGCGTTAGTGACCTCTCCGGTAAACAAAGAGAACATAGCTCGTGTTAGGAAAGGCTTTGTGGGGCATACAGAGTTTTTGCAGGAGGCCTTTAATTCGGATTTTGTTTCTATGGCTTTTGTGGGCGAACATCTGAGGGTGGTGCCGGTAACCCGCCATGTGGCGCTGAAGGATGTTCCCGGATGTTTGACAGAGGAACTTGTCCTAAGAACGATCGAACAGGTTTTGATGGAGAGGGGAATCATGTCGGATGTTCCCGATCCGATCGTAATAGTTACCGCTCTTAACCCGCATTCCGGAGAGGGCGGGAAAATGGGGAATGAAGAAAAAGAAATAATAACGCCCGCGATAGATGCGGCTCGCGGGATATATAGGCAAATTGAAGGGCCTGTTCCTTCCGATGTGGCTTTTTACCGGGCGCTTAAAAGTCCGGGAAGTATTGTTGTCTCGATGTATCACGACCAATGTCTGGGACCTTTTAAAATGCTGGATTTTGACAACGGTGTGAACCTTACTCTCGGGCTGGGTATAGTAAGGACTTCTCCGGATCATGGAACGGCTTTTGACATAGCCGGAAAGGGAATCGCGCGTCCGGGTTCCATGAAGCATGCTATAAAATTGGCGATAAAAGCCTTGCGGAGCTCAACGTGAAGCATTGCCCGGGATCTGCATGGATATAGGAAAGATCAAAAAAGAATGTTCGCTGAGCGGTTTCAGGCCCGACAAGAGGCTTGGACAGAATTTCCTTATAGACGAAAATATCAGGAGAAAAATACTCGCGTCTTTACCTCTGTCCAAGGATATATCTGTTGTGGAAATAGGTCCGGGCTTCGGTATGATGACATGCGAGCTCGCGGATATGGCTAAAAAAGTGTATGCGGTCGAAAAGGACGCGGAACTTTGCCGTATAATGAAGGACACTTTTGAGAGAAAAGGTAATATCAAGCTTATAGAGTCCGATATTCTGGAAATTGATCTTGCCGAAATAAAAAAAACGGCGAAAGCCGGGCTTGTTGTCTACGGAAATATCCCGTACAATATAACCGCTCCGATAATAGCGAAAATAATAGAAGCAAGAAAATACGTGACGGCGGCGTACATTGTTATGCAGGATGAAGTGGCCGAGCGCCTTTGCGCGGCGCCAGGCGGCAAAATATACGGTAACTTAAGTTGTTTTGCTCAATATTACGCACGAACGCGGCGGATTTTTAAAATAAGTAAAAACTGTTTTTTCCCTAAACCCAAGGTTGGATCGTGTCTCGTGAGCCTGCATCTTATGGAAAAACCCTCTGTCAGGGTTAAAAACGAAGAGGCGATGTTCCGCATAATACGTAAAGCGTTCTCGGAAAGGCGGAAAAAAGTATTGAACCCCCTTTCATCCGGCGATTTTATGGACATGGATAAGCGCACGTGGGAAAATGTGTTAAAAATTTCCGGGGTCGACCCGACGAAGAGGGCAGAGGATATTTCACTTGCCGAGTACGCGAGGATCTCAGATGAGGCCGAAAAGGCGCTTGAGGGGTAAATTAACTTATGGATGAACAAAAAGAGAAAAATGTCATAACAGATGAGACAGTGCGGTATGCCGCGAAGCTGGCCCGCATATCTTTGGACGCGAAAGAAGAGGTTCTTTTCCGTGAGCAGCTTTCCGATATTCTCGGGTACATAGAACAGCTGAGGGAGGTAGATACGGAGGGAGTGCTTCCTACTACCCATGTTCTTCCCTCGATGAAAAATGTTTTCAGGGAAGATATCGCAGCTTTTTCTATCAGCACGGAGGACGCTCTTTTAAACGCGCCAGATAGAACGGAAAATTTTTTCAAGGTTCCTAAAATAATAAAAGACAGGTAATATGAGGGACGAGCTCTCCTGTATAGATGTCTGCCGTAAATGGCTCGAGGAAAAACCTGAGATATCTTCAAGGTTTGTCAGAGATCTTTTGGCGCATATAAAGAGGATCGACCAGGATATAAAGGCTTTCGCTTTCATCGATGAACGCCGAGTAACGGAAAGGGCGGCCAAGATCGAAAAACTGCCCCGCGACAAAGAACTCCGGGGAGTCCCTGTCGGGATAAAGAACAATATATGCATCAAGGGATCTCTTACAACCTGTTGTTCCCGCATGCTTGAAACTTTCCGACCCGTTTACGATGCTCATGTTATTGAAAAGCTTTATTCCGAGGGAGCGCTTGTCATTGAAGGTCTTAATATGGACGAGTTCGCGTTCGGGTCTTCCTGCGAAACTTCATGTTATGGGCCTACAAGGAATCCAATAGATACCTCAAGGATCCCGGGCGGGTCCAGCGGGGGCGCCGCGGCAGCCGTCCGGGCGGGTGAAGTAGCGGCTTCCATCGGTTCCGATACCGGAGGATCCATCAGGCAGCCGGCTTCGATGTGCGGAGTGGTGGGGCTGAAGCCCACATATGGCCGGGTTTCACGATACGGGCTTATTGCTTTTGCTTCCAGCCTTGATCAGATAGGACCCATAACAAGGAATGTCGCGGATTCGGCGCTTATGCTTGAGGTGCTGTCGGGTTACGATAAAAGGGATTCCACTTCTGTTAAAATAGATGTCCCCAAATATACCGAGAGCCTGGGAAAAGATATAAAAGGCGTCCGAATAGGAGTACCTCGGGAATATTTTCTCGAAGGGATATCAAGCGGAGTGAGGCGGCGAGTTGAAGAGGCGATCGATGTTTTAAGGGAGCTTGGCGCTGAGATAAAAGATGTTTCCCTTCCTCACACAAAATACGCGGTAAGCTGTTATTACATAATCGCTCCCGCGGAAGCAAGCTCCAATCTCGCCAGATACGACGGCGCGCAGTACGGATACAGGGCTAAAAACCCCGCTGATATGACAGATATGTACATATCTTCCCGTAACGAGGCGTTCGGGGAGGAAGTCAAAAGACGGATACTTCTGGGGACATATTCCCTTAGCAGCGGATATTACGGAGAATATTATCTGAAGGCGCAGAAAGTAAGAACACGCATATCGGAAGATTTTCATTCGGCGTTCAAGCAATGTGATTGTCTTGTGACGCCTACCTCCCCGACCACGGCTTTCGGGATAGGGGAGAAGACCATGTCTCCTATTGAGATGTATCTGTCAGATATCTTTACCATACCCGCGAACCTGGCGGGAATACCAGCAATGTCGGTGCCATGCGGCATCGCGGAAAACGATATGCCGGTGGGTCTGCAGATTATGGCCGGGCCGTTCAGGGAAGAAGTCCTGATGAAAGTTGCCCATGCATTCGAACGATCTTCGGGTCATGAAGAGAAATTAAGGGTATAGAGATGGCTGAATACGACACTGTTATAGGGCTTGAGACCCATGTACAGCTTTCTACGGAAACCAAGGTTTTCTGCGGATGCCGGAATGTTTTCGGAGAAAAACCGAATTCCTGCGTATGTCCGGTATGCCTTGGGCATCCCGGAACTTTGCCGGTACTGAATAAAAAGGCCTTTGAGCACGCTATCAAGGTCGCTCTGGCTCTCGACTGCAGCGTTCAAAGAGTAATTAAGTTTGACAGGAAGAACTATTATTATCCGGACCTCCCGAAAAATTACCAGATCAGCCAATATGACATGCCCATAGCCTATAACGGGATTGTGTCGATAAGAGACGGCGAGGGAAACACTAAAAACATCGGAGTAACCCGTGCTCATCTTGAAGAGGATGCCGGCAAGCTGATACACGATACGGGTGGATCTTTCAGTTATGTGGATCTCAATCGTACAGGGACCCCGCTTTTGGAAATAGTTTCGGAGCCGGAAATGAACTCTCCGGATGAGGCTTACATGTACCTTGTCGAGCTTAAACGGATAGTTAAATATCTTGGTGTCTCGGATTGCAACATGGAAGAAGGAAGTTTGCGATGTGACGCGAATATTTCGCTAAAACCAGGCGGAGCGGAAGAACTTGGAAGCAAGGTGGAAATAAAGAACCTGAATTCCTTTAAAGCTGTCAGGGAAGCGATTGTCTATGAAGTTCTGCGGCAGAAAGAGATCCTGGACGATGCTGGTCGGATAGCGCAGGAAACGCGGTTATGGGACGAAAAAAAAGGCATTACGGTCTCTATGCGGTCCAAAGAAGAAGCTCAGGATTACCGATATTTCCCGGAGCCGGACCTGGTGCCTTTTGAAGTGGAAGAAAGTTTAATAAATTCCATAAAGAAAGATCTTCCGGAACTGGCATCGGCAAAAAGTGAAAGGTTCAGAAGGGAATACGGCCTCCCTGAAAAAGATCTGGAGATCCTGATCTCAGAACGGGAGACAGCTGATTTTTTTGAGGATACCGTAAAGATATATCCCGCCTTCCAGCATGTATCTAACTGGATAAAGGGGGAGATGCTGATGCACGTCAAAGAGAAAGGAAAAGACATAAATTCCCTGGGGGTTTCTCCGGAAGAGTTCGCGGAGATAATAGAAATGTCCGTTTCCGGGCGTATAAGCGCTCTTTCCGCCAAGGAAGTCCTTAAAAAGACCATTGAAACAGGCGAGAAACCCTCAAGTATCGTTGAAAAAGGTTCCATGGAACAGCTTTCCGACACCGGGATGCTTGAAGACATTGTTACCCGTGTCGTGTCTGAAAATAAGAAGAGCGTAAACGATTACAGGTCTGGGAAAGAAGCGGCTTTAAGCTTTTTGGTAGGGCAGGTAATGAGATCGTCAAAAGGAAAGGCAAACCCAAAAGTGGCAGGGGAAATGCTGCGGAAGAGGATATTATGAAAAAAAGAGAACATTCCTTTAAAGTATCCCGGAAATATTTTTTCGCGGGTCTCTCGGTCTTGCTTGTTATATGCGCTTTTTCTGTTCCTTCGTCGCCTGGCGCGGATAAAACGGCTGGTATATCCTCGCTTGATATCTTTAAACAGGTGCAGATGTTCGCCGACGCGATATCTCTGATAAACTCGGAATATGTCAAGGAAATAGAAGTGAAACAACTGATACACGGGGCAATAAGAGGTATGATGAAGACACTGGACGGCTACAGCCAGTTCCTTGACGAGGCCGCTTTCAAGGATATCCGAGAAGAAACAAAAGGAGAGTTTGGCGGGATAGGAGTGGAGATCGGCATAAGGGACGGTGTTCTTACGGTAATAACACCTATAGCTGGTACGCCGGCATCGGAATCCGGGATAGAGTCCGGAGATAAAGTGGTGAAGATAGACGGGGACATAACAAGGGACCTGACACTTGATGAGGCCGTGCGGAAGCTCAGGGGTGAGGCCGGAACGGAAGTCTCTATCACGGTCATGCGGGACGGTGGAGAGATGCTGGAGATCACTCTTACAAGAGCTGTTATAAAACTGAAAAGCGTAAAAGTTTCCAAAATAATATCCGGCGACATAGCTTACATTAAACTTGTAGAGTTCCAGGAAAGGACGGCTAAGGATATAGACTCTTCTTTGACATTGCTTAAAGAACAAGGCGCGTCGGCTCTTATTCTTGATCTAAGGAACAATCCGGGAGGTCTTTTAGATTCAGCGATAGAGCTTTCCGATAAGTTCCTGGCCAAGGGAGAGCTTATAGTTTATACCGAAGGCAGGGATCCCGAAGAAAGAACGGAATTTTTCTCTACTATGAATCCTGAACACGGCGTCATAGACATTATAGCGCTTGTCAACAAGGGCTCCGCGAGCGCCGCCGAAATACTGGCGGGAGCGCTTCAGGACAATAAGAGGGCTCTTCTTCTCGGCGAGACCACGTTTGGGAAAGGTTCGGTGCAGACAGTAATTTCCCTGAGGGACAACTCGGCGCTGCGGCTCACTACGGCGGCTTACTACACGCCTTCGGGCAGGAATCTCATGGATAAAGGGATAGAACCGGATATATATGTCGCTCCATCTCCCCGGAGATCCGAAAAGGACGATAAGGACGATGTAAGGGAGGAAAGATCGAAATTGTTCGAGAAGGTCGAAGAAGTAAGATCCCCCGATCCTGATGATGCCGATGATATTTCTCTTGAACCCGAAATGGAGGACGAGCAGATTCTTGCCGCGGTGAATATACTGAAAGGGGTCCGCATGTTCGAGAACAATAAACGTAAATTCACGCATGATGTCATGGCGGAATAAAACCGTTCCTGCCGCGGCTGTGGGACCGTGGAGATCTACTGAAATAAAATATGTATAGATACAAAGGTTTGTTGATATTTGCCGCAGTGTTCGCTCTTGCCGCCGCGTCTTTTTACTTTGGCCGGTATGTTGGGGGGCGGAGCTCGGAGAAACCCGACAGGATATTTGTTGATACGGCTGAGAAGGCTCCGGATCCGGAAAAACCTGCTCTTGCTATCGTCATAGACGACGTTGGATACTCAATGAAGAATTTTGAAGCGATAAAGGGAACAGGAATGCCTCTGACACTTGCCGTGCTCCCCGGCCACAGATATTCCGCAGAGGCCTGTGAGTTTGCAGTGTCAAACGGGCTTGACGTAATACTTCATCTTCCGATGGAACCCCTCTCAAAGAACTGGGCGCGGGAAGAACATACATTAATGTCAGGGATGGGTGCTGATGAGACGGAAGATATTCTTGCCGCATCTCTTTTATCGACTCCCGGAGTTTCGGGGGTATCTAACCACATGGGGTCTAAGGCAACAGCGGATGAGAAGACTGTTAGAGTTCTTATGAGATCTTTGAAAAAAAGAAATCTCTTTTTTCTGGATTCTTTAACCACATCTCATTCAATATGTGAAAGAGCCGCAGACCATTACAGTGTGCCGTACTTGAGGCGGGATGTATTTATTGATAACGACCCGGAAAGAGCTTACATCTCCGGGCAGTTGATGAAATCCGGCGAAATGGCGCTGAAAAAAGGCAGGGCCATAGCTATCGGCCACGACAGGGAAAACACCATAGCCGCGCTTAAGGAAGTTGCGCCGGAACTCAAAAAGAAAGGAATACGGTTTGTTACCCTGAAAGAGATGGTTTCCGATCTCAAGAGAACAGATCGTCCGGAGTTCAGATGATATGTTGACACTGGGTATAGAGACATCATGTGATGAAACCGCGGCGGCGGTGGTAGATGACGGCAAGGTTCTTTCAAGCGAAATATCTTCAAGCGTGGAACTGCACTCTCCGTACGGCGGGGTGGTTCCGGAGATAGCTTCGAGGTACCATACGGAATACATATTTTCGGTAGCGGAAAAAGCTCTCAAAAGCGCCGGAAAGAGGGTAGATGAAATAGAACTCATTTCCGTTGCGCGGGGCCCGGGGCTTCCCGGATCCCTGCTTATAGGGATAGCTTTTGCCAAGGCCGCGAGTTTTGCTTTAAGAGTACCGATCGTGGGAGTTAACCATCTTACGGCCCACATTTTTTCCTGTTTTATGGAAAAAGAAGGCGCGATAGATGATGTGGAATATCCCTTTGCTGGGATGGTGGCCTCGGGCGGGCATACGGGTGTATATGATGTTCGGAGTATTGACGATGTTTCAGCGGTTGGCAGAACGCTTGACGATGCTGTAGGCGAGGCCTTCGACAAAGTAGCCAAGATACTTGGCCTCGGTTATCCCGGAGGGCCTTATGTAGAGCGTTTGGCCTCGGGATTTTCAGGAAAGGATGAGATAAATTTTCCGAGAGCTCTTTTACAGGATCCCGCTAACCTGGATTTCAGTTTCAGCGGTCTTAAAACGGCCGTAATGTACCGCTGGAAAGATTCGGAAAAAAACGATGCAGAAAAGCGCAGAATATGTTATTCTTTCCAGAGAGCGGTGGTGGATGTAATAGGAAAAAAAATGCTACGCGCCGTGGATGCTTTGAAGGTCGGGGTTGTTGCCGCGGGCGGAGGGGTCGTGAACAATTCGGCTTTGCGCGGCAGGTTGAAAGAGCTGTGCTTACGGCATGGCATAAAGTTATTTCTTCCTGAAAAGCGCTATTGTTCTGACAATGCCGCGATGATAGCCGTTCTGGGAGAAAAGCTTTACAAAAAAGGTTTCAGATCGGATATTTTTATGAACACGGAACCGGCAGAGATACGAAAAATAAAACAGGAACGGAAAGAGGAGACTAAATGTCAATAGCGGATGTTCTACTGCGCATTTTTATATCTACCGTTTTGGGAGCGATTATAGGCGTGGAGAGAGAGATACACAAAAGAGCCGCGGGGTTCAGAACACACATACTTGTTTGTGTGGGTTCAACGCTTTTCATGTTAACGTCGATTTCAGTCGCTCTAACCTATTCACACGCGGGTGACGTTGACCCTTCCCGGATAGCCGCGGGAGTTGTAACGGGAATAGGGTTCTTAGGCGCGGGAGCTATAATAAGGTACGGGGAATCCATAAAGGGCCTTACTACGGCCGCAAGCGTATGGGTCGTGGCGGCGATAGGGTTATCTGTGGGTGCGGGAATGTTTATTCCGGCGGCCGTTACAACGGGCATTGTCGCGGCCGTTCTGGCGCTTTCTTCTCTGGAAGAAAAGCTGGAAGCAAAAAGAAGTAAGCGCGGTAATGACCGATAATTACCATACAATAGAATTTCAAAACAGGAGGTACTTATGAAAAGGAAAAATGAAATAGTTCCGCAGGCGGAAGAAAAAGTGCTGGATGTGAATGCCAGTATGCAGGGAACGCTGAGATTTGACGATCCTGTTAATCTTCGTATAAACGGAAAGTTTGAAGGGACCCTGGATATCAAGGGCAAGCTCATGGTGGGAGACAAAGCTGACGTGAAGGCCAACATAACAGGTGAGATAGTTTATGTTTCCGGGACGGTAAATGGGAACGTCAAGGCAACAACGCATCTTAGGCTTGAGTCTACTGCCAGGATGACAGGGGATGTAAAGACACCGAAATTGTCTATAGCTGAAGGAGCTTTCTTTTCGGGGCAGGTAGAGATGGCATCCTCGTCCTTTACCGGTGCCGGACCAAGGGGCGATTGGCTGAACATAAACCAGCTGGCAAAATATCTGGAAGTGGATCTCGGGAAGATAAACGAATGGACTTCAACAGGTCTTCTTCCGGGAACCAAGGAAGGCGGTGAGTGGATCTTTGAAAAAGCAAAGGTTGACCAGTGGATATCGGAAGGCAAAGTAAAGGTGTGATATGCCCGAAAAACTCATGACGCTACGCGAACTCTCGGAATATCTGGATATTTCGGAAGATAGATTAACGGGACTCGTAGTCGAAAAGGTGATACCCGCCTACAAGATAGGAGGAGAGCTCCTGCGTTTTCGCAAAGAGCAGATAGATGCCATGCGTCAGGAAATAGAAGCGAGGTCGAACGATCCTGCTAAACAGAAAACATTAAACAGCGAAAAAAGACCTCTAAAGAAGATAAGTGACGGGTCTGATAACGGCGTTATGGATCACATCAGAGATTTTTTTTACTTCAATGATTTCTATATAATAGCAGCGGCCATAGCCGGAGTATTGCTTGCCGTGATCTTTATGGGCTGAGGCGGGACCAAGAATATTTCTTGACAATCGCGGAGTGTGGGGTATACTTGGTCAATACTCGCCGTTTACGCTTACTATGCAGGAAGCGTATATCCGACAGGGGAAGATATTTTTAATGGAGTTTTAGACCATCCTTGATCCAGAAAATTTCCGAGGCACATCTCATATTATATCCAATTCTTACGGATGAACACAGGCAAACATAATATTTTTTTGATAGACGGCAACTCTTTGTGCTATAGAGCATATTATGCCATTCCTACCCTATCAACGTCAAAAGGCGATCCTACTAACGCCGTTTACGGTGTAATTGTCATGTTAAGGAAGCTGCTCAAGGACCATTCCCCGGAAAGAATAGCTGTGGTCTTTGATCTGCCCGGAAAAACAGCTCGACATGTTATGTATGAAAAATACAAAGAAACACGGCCTCCCATGCCCGAGGATCTGGCGCATCAGATGGAGAAGATAAAAGAAGTGATCGCGGCATACAAGATACCCGTTTTTCAGCAGCAGGGCTATGAGGCTGATGATGTTATAGCGACACTTGCCCGTAAGGCTGTCGAGAAGGGATTTCGGGTAACGATAGTTACGGCAGACAAGGACGCGTTCCAGCTTGTGACAGAGAATGTCAGGGTTCTTTCTCCCCGGCCTTCGGGAGACAAGGTATACGATATCGACGGTGTGATCGAAAAATTCGGCGTTCCTCCGGAGAAGATGGTTGACCTTATGGCTCTTATGGGGGATCCCGGAGATAATGTTCCCGGAGTCAAGGGCATAGGAAAAGTCACAGCCAGAGATCTTGTGCTTGAATTCGGCGGGCTTGAGAAGCTTTATGCCAACATGGAAAAAGTTTCGTCATCTTCTGTCAGGAAAAAATTGGAGGAAGGGAAAGATATTGCAATGCTGAGCCGGGATCTTGTGAAACTGGATGAGGAAGTTCCCCTGGATGAAGAAGACCTGCCGGGCGGGTTGGAAGAGCCCGATACCGCCGCTCTTCGGGACATATATAGAGAAATGGAATTCACGAAACTTTTAAAAGAGTTAGAGACCCCGGAAAACTTGCCTTGTAATGTCTCTGTCATCTCTTCAGCCGAAGATCTTAAAGAATTATTCTCAGGGATAAGAAAGTCCGGCAGTGTATCTCTGAGGATGGACGAAGGGCTAAGGGGTTTTGCCGCGTCGTTCTCGGGATCTTCAGTGTTTTACGTAGATCTTTCCCGGAAAAGCTCCCTTTCCCTGAAAGCCATGGATGAACTTAAAAAGATCGCAGGATCTTCGGAGGTAACCAAAATAGGCCATGATATCAAAAGAGATATCCGCCTTTTGTCTTCATCGGGGATAGATCTTGTCTCTCCATATTTTGATGTGATGATAGCGGATTATCTGGTGGATCCGTCGTTTGGCGGTTATGCCCTGAGTGATATTGCCATGCGCAGGGATATCTATACTTTCGTGAAAACCGGGAAAAAAATAAAAAATAAAGAACAACTTGGCGGCATGATGGATCTTGACTTTCCCCCGGATAACACGGAACTTTGCCGTTTATGTGACATATCGTTAAGATTGTTCAAGCCCTTGGAGAAAGAGCTCAGGGAAAAAGAGCTGGACAACTTATTCTTTAATGTCGAGATGCCGCTTGTCCGGGTCCTCAGCGATATCGAATCGGCCGGGGTAGGGATAGATGCCGGTTATCTTAAGGCAGGGTCGGAAAGGATAAATTCCGAGATTAAAGATATAACATTTCGCGCATATGAACTTGCCGGGGAAAAATTCAATATTAACTCTCCCAAACAGATACAAAAAATACTTTTTGATAAGCTTGATCTCCCCGCGGGGAGAAAGATAAAGACCGGAAGGTCTACCGACGAAGAGACGCTTGAAAGGCTCTCAGATCTGCATGAACTTCCGAAAAAAATACTTGAACATCGGCGCTTAAGCAAGTTGAAAAGCGGTTACTACGATTCGATACTTGCTTTTACCGATATAGAGGAGAATGTGCTGCACGCTAAATTTAACCAGGCTGTGACGTCTACCGGACGCCTCTCATCAAGCGAACCAAATTTGCAGAATATTCCCATTAAGACCGATGTAGGGAGGGAGATTAGAAAAGCTTTCATACCCAAAAAAAAGAACAATATTCTTGTAGCGGCGGATTATTCTCAGGTGGAACTCCGTATTCTCGCGCATCTTTCCGGAGACGCCCGTCTTAAGGGGGCTTTCAGGGAAGGGAAAGATGTTCATACATTCACCGCCTCTCTTATTTTCGACTGCCCCTTAAACAATGTCGACTATAAAATGAGATCCGCGGCCAAAACAGTAAATTTTGGGATTATGTACGGCATGGGGCCTTTTGCGCTTGCCCGTAGTCTCGGGATTACACAGGAAAAAGCGCAGGAATTCATCTCGGCATATTTCGACAGATACAGTATGGTAAGGGATTTTATCTCGAAAACGATAGCAAGTACCCGTGAAAAGGGATTTGTTACCACTCTTTTCGGGAGAAGAAGATATCTGCCCGAAATATCAAGTTCAAATGAAAGAGTGAGGGCTTTTGCCGAAAGGGCCGCTGTAAATACCGCAGTACAGGGGACAGCCGCCGACATAATAAAAATGGCAATGATAAAATGCCGGGAAAATTTTTCGGACAGGAAAGTGGACATGATAATACAGGTGCATGATGAACTGGTTTTTGATGTCCCCAAAAAAGAGATGGTAAAAGCATTGTCTGAGATAAAAATGATAATGGAAGGGGTTGTTAAGTTGTTGGTACCGTTGAAGGTAAATGTTGAGTCCGGGCCGAATTGGTGCGATATGGAAGCTGTTGATTTGTGAAGGATAAAGGATGAAGGGACGAGGGGAAGTAATAGGAGTGACCGGTCCGTTTGCCTCGGGAAAGACCACCGTAGCTGATGAATTTGTCGCTCTGGGCGCCGTCAGGATAGATGCTGATGAAATTTCCCATAATATTCTGTCCGAGGACAGACGTATAATAAAAAAAATTGAAACTGTTTTCGGTCCCGGCGTGATGGAGTCGGGGAAGGTCTCCAGAGAGAAACTTTCAATGTCGGTTTTTGGGGACCGGGAGAAACTTAAGGCGCTATGTGAGATTATGCACCCCGAAATAATAAAACGCGTAAAGAGAAAGATAGCTGACGCGTCGGGAAAGACAGTTGTGTTAGACGCTCCGCTCCTTTTTGAGAGTGGATTCTATAAGCAAGTTGACCGCATCGTCGTTGTTACGGCGAGTGAACGAACTTGCATAAAAAGGGCCGTTTTAAAAGGTATTCCTGAAGAGAAGGCGAGGCAAATAATGGCAAGCCAGATCTCTCCGGAAGAAAAAATAAAAATGGCGGATCATGTGATATTTAACGAGGGTAATTTACAGCAAATCAAAGAAGGAGTGAAAAAAGTATGGCCAAAGAAGTGAGGAAGAAAGGACAGGAGCTCGATATCGTACAGCTTAAGAACATGCGTATATCGGAGCTTACGGAACTAGCCAAAGGGTTGAACATAGAAGGGATAAGCGGGCTTAAGAAGCACGATCTTATCTTCAGCATTCTTCAGGCGAAAGTTGAAAAAGACGGATTCGCTTACGGTGAAGGGGTTTTGGAGATACTTGAGGATGGGTTCGGTTTTTTGCGGAGTCCCGATTACAACTATCTACCATGTCCTGATGACATTTATGTTTCGCCATCCCAGATAAGAAGGTTCAATCTTAAGACCGGAGACACTGTTAGCGGACAGATAAGGCCTCCGAAAGAAGGAGAACGTTATTTCGCCCTTTTGAAAGTAGAAGCGGTGAATTTTGAGAACCCCGAGATTGCGAAAAACAGGATACTTTTTGAGAATCTCACCCCTCTTTATCCTAATGACAGATTTGTCCTTGAAACAACTCCCGACGAGGTGTCTATGAGGATAATGGACATACTTACTCCTGTGGGACGGGGACAAAGGGGAATGATCGTTGCCCAGCCGTACAGCGGAAAGACCGTTTTTCTCCAGAAATTTGCCAATAGCATAAGTAAAAATTATCCGGATGTAAAACTGATAATATTGCTTGTGGATGAAAGGCCTGAAGAGGTGACGGATATGCAAAGGTCGGTGGACGCGGAAGTTGTGGCCTCTACTTTTGACGAACAGGCTCAGAGGCATGTGCAGGTCGCCGAGATGGTTCTTCATAAAGCTAAAAGGCTTGTGGAACACAAATACGATGTTGTCATTCTTCTTGATTCCATAACACGGCTTGCCCGTGCCTATAACTCTACGGTCCCTCATTCCGGAAAGATTCTTTCCGGGGGAGTAGACTCGAACGCTCTTCACAAACCTAAAAGATTTTTCGGGGCGGCGCGGAATATAGAAGAGGGCGGCAGCCTTACAATAATCGCCACCGCTCTTGTTGATACCGGAAGCCGCATGGATGAGGTTATTTTTGAGGAATTTAAGGGTACCGGCAACATGGAAATACAGCTCGATCGCAACCTTTTTCAGAGGAGGATATATCCCGCGATCGACATAAAAAGATCTAACACCCGCAAAGAAGATCTTTTGGTCGAGGAAGACGAACTCAAGAAGATATGGCTTATGCGCAAGGCCTTGAGCGACCTTGATTCTGTGGAGTCTATGGAACTCCTTATAGACCGTCTTCATAAGTCAAAGACCAATAAGGAGTTTTTGGAAAATATGGGAAAAGGCTGAGAGAGGCCTGATCCTGTTCTGCCAATCCGACAAAATCCCACAAAACCCTTGATATTTAGCGCATAATATGTACAATATTGTATTCTGCGTTTGGAAGTAAATAATTTTAGGCAAGGAGGGTTAGAAGTGAAAAAAGGCATACATCCAAAATATGTTGATTGCACCATAGTTTGTGTGTGCGGCAATACAGTGCATACGAGGGCGTCAAAAGAAAGCGTACATGTGGAGATCTGTTCCAAATGCCATCCGTTCTACACAGGAAAACAAAAGCTTGTGGATTCAGCGGGAAGAGTGGATCGTTTCCAGAAAAGATACTCCGGGACATCTCAAAAAAAGGCAAAAGAATAATAAGAGTGGTAACTTGCTGCTTTTTTGGGAGATTGCTTTTAGGCAGCGAAGATGGGGTTGTTAAGCATCTTGCCATGAGGCGCATGGCGAGGGGTTTTGTTTTTTTATTCCGGTCGACGGATAAGTTTGGTAAATATGGAAAAGTTTCTTGTAAAACTTGAAGAAAAAAAGGTTGAATTAAAAAGACTCGAGGAAGAGCTCTCTTCCTCTGAAGTTATTTCCGACCGGAACCTGTACAGGATTAAAACTAAAGAATATTCATCGTTAAAAGAGATAGTGGATGCCTACGACGAATACAGAAAACTTGGATCAGAGAAACTTTCGCTTGAAAAACTTATTGCCGAGGAAAAAATAAGATCCGAATACACCGTGCTTGCCGAAATGGAACTTGAGGAGATCAATAAGGTGATGGCGGAAAAAATAAGGGAAATAGAAGATATGGTTCTTTCCGAGGATCTGTCGGTAGACAAAAAGAACGTAATAATGGAAATAAGGGCGGGCACCGGGGGCAAGGAAGCCGGGCTTTTTGCCCAGGATCTTTTCAAAATGTACTCACGGTACGCGGACGAAAAGGGTTGGAAAATAACGGTGATGAGCAGGAATGATTCAGAGCTTGGCGGGCTTAAAGAGGTGATATTTTCCATTGAGGGAAGCAATGTTTTTAAAAAAATGAAGTTTGAAATGGGTACTCACCGTGTTCAGAGAGTACCGGAAACCGAGGCTTCGGGAAGGATACATACTTCCGCCGCGACCGTGGCTGTTTTGCCGGAACCTGACGATGTCGAAGTCGATATAAAGCCTCAGGACCTTAAGATAGACTACTACAGGGCTGCCGGAGCCGGGGGACAGCATGTAAACACCACTGACTCGGCGGTAAGGATAACACATCTTCCGACAGCGGTTATAGTAAGCTGTCAGGATGAGAGAAGCCAGCATAAGAACAAGGCCAAGGCCATGAGGGTGCTTAAAGCCAGGATACTGGAAATACTGGAACGGCGGCAGAGAGAAGACAGGTCCCAGGAGAGAAAGAAACAGGTTGGAACGGGCGACAGGTCCGAGAAAATAAGAACATACAATTTTCCCGAAAACAGGATAACTGATCATCGGGTAAACCTTACCATCTACAATTTGTCGAATATAATGGACGGAGACCTGGATGGTCTTTTCGATGGTTTGCTGGAAGCGGATCGCAGATTAAAACTTGAAAGCGCCGATACGGGAATAAAAAAATGACAGAACGAACAATTGAAAGAGAATATTCCGAGGCCATTCCTCCACAGTACCTGGATGGTTTTGCCGTGTTTATGGGCAGGAGGATAAAGGTTGATCCGAGGGTGCTGATCCCAAGGCCCGAGACAGAGATACTGGTGAGGACGGCGAAAGATGAGATCGAGCTTTCAGGAAAAAAAAAGAGCCGCATACTCGATATGTGTACGGGAAGCGGCGCTGTAGCGATAGCGCTTGCTGAAATCTTGCCAGATGTGAAAATAACCGCGGCGGACATATCCCGCGAGGCGCTTGAAGTGGCCGAAGATAATCTCAGGCATTTCGGGTTTGCCGGCAGAATAGAGCTTGCGGTATCGGACCTGTTTTCTGCTTTTGGCAATGACTCAGAAAATCTATTTGACGCGATAGTTTCCAACCCGCCGTATGTTTCAGACAGGGACTTCAAGCTTCTTGATCCCTGGGTCAAAGCCGAACCCGCGATAGCCTTATTCGCGGGTGAGAAGGGGATGGACTATCTCAGCCGGATATGCGAGGAAAGCCCGAAATTCCTGAAAGACGGCGGTTTTTTAGCGGTAGAAATAGGTTACGACCAGTATCCGGCGGTAACACAGAAAATGGCCGAATGCGGATTTTCGGAAATAAAGAGCTTTAAGGATGAGAACGGATACGACAGGGTAATAATGGGGCAAAAAAATGTATAAACTGGTTATAGAAGGCGGGAAAAAACTTTCGGGTACTGTAAAAATAAGCGGAGCGAAAAATGCCTGCCTGCCCATACTCGCGGCCACATTGCTTACCGATGAAAAATGCCGGATAAATAATATCCCCGATCTCAAAGATGTATCTACAATGCTTAAGATCCTCGAGGAGATGGGCAGGAAAATAGAAAGAACCACCACCGGCGGGGTGGAACTTTCCGGCGGGAAAGCGACAAATGTGACAGCGGAATATGAGCTTGTCAGAACGATGAGAGCGTCTATAGCGGTTCTGGGCCCGCTTATTGCCAGGTACGGTGAAGCCAAAGTGTCTTTCCCCGGGGGATGCGTTATTGGACCGAGGCCTGTAGACCTTCATTTAAAGGGGTTGAGGGCCTTAGGAGCGAATATAACTGTAGAAGAAGGTTATATTGTGGCGCGGGCGAAAAAGCTTAAGGGTACGCGTGTATATCTCGGGGGACATTTTGGGTCAAGCGTTCTTGCTACGGCCAACACCATGATGGCGGCAGTTATGGCGAAAGGCGAAACCGTAATAGAGGATGCCGCCTGCGAACCGGAGGTTACGGATCTTGCCGATTTTCTCGCGAAAATGGGCGCTGATATCAAGGGCGCAGGAACTCCGACTTTGAGAATACGAGGGGTTAGATCGCTGTCGGGAGCGGAACATTCCGTTATTTCCGACAGGATAGAGGCCGGGACATACATGATAGCCGCGGTGATAACGGGAGGAAAACTTGCTGTAACCGGGGCCGACATAGAGCACAATATCGCTCTTGTCGATAAGCTGAGGGAGATAGGGGCTTTGGTGGAAGAGTCCCCGGGAACTATTATGGTTTCACGGTCCTCACGCAAACTTAAACCTGTTGATATCACAACGTTCACATACCCGGGTTTTCCCACGGATCTTCAGGCACAGATGATGAGTCTGGTCTCTCTTTCCGCGGGAATAAGTGTTATAACCGAAAAGGTTTATCCGGAAAGATTTATACATATAAGCGAACTTAACAGGATGGGCGCGAATATTATTTTGGAGGGGGCTACCGCGATAATAAAAGGTGTTCCCCGGCTTAGCGGAGCGCCTGTAATGGCCTCCGATCTCAGGGCTTCGGCCGCGCTGGTACTGGCGGCGCTTGTAGCGGAAGGGAAAACGGATATATCAAGAATATACCACCTCGATCGCGGATACGAGCGCATTGAGGAAAAATTTTCGGCTGTAGGCGCAGTTATTAAAAGAGAAAGCGAATAACAACCGTGATCAAAGATAGACCAAACAAGGAGAAGTGGCAATGTCAGTAGTTCTTAGATTGAAGAGAATGGGTACAAAAAAGAAACCCTTTTACAGGATCGTGGCCATGACCAAGACCGAAAAAAGGGACGGAAGGGCCATAGAGGAACTCGGCCACTACGATCCCAAAAAGGGAAAAGATTCCGTCGAGCTCGACAGGGTGAGAGTTGACTATTGGTTAAAGAACGGGGCTTCGCCTTCAGCGACCGTAAAAAGCATAATAAAAAGGGTCAACGGATAGTTCTTTGTTATAAGGTGGACTGGTTCTATTATTCTCTCTGAAACATAAGGCCCGGACAGTGAAACTATGGTTATAGACATACTTACGCTTTTTCCCGGTATGTTTTGCGGGGTTTTTGATGAGTCCATGCTTAAGATAGCCCGCGATAAGGAAATAGTAAAGATCAATACACGTGATATACGGGACTGGACCTTTGACAGGCATAGGACAGCTGACGATAAACCCTATGGCGGCGGCCCTGGAATGGTAATGAAGATCGAACCGCTTGACCGGGCGGTCGCGGAAATTAAAATGGAAGCGGACAAAAACGGAAGATCTCCGGTAGTGGCTTTGCTTACACCGCAGGGCAAAAAGTTCGATCAGTCCATGGCTAAGGAGCTTTGCCGGGAAGATCACATTATAATGGTTTGCGGTCATTACGAGGGTTTCGACGAAAGGATAAGAACTCTTGCTGATATCGAGATATCAATAGGGGATTACATCTTGACCTGTGGGGAGATACCCGCTATGGCTGTGTGCGATGCTGTTGTGAGGCTTATACCGGGCGTCCTGGGAGACGAAGAGTGCCTCAGGGACGAGTCATTCGAGGCGGGTCTTCTTGAATATCCGCAGTATACGAGGCCTTTTGATTATAAAGGGTCAAAAGTCCCGGAGGTGCTTCTTTCGGGAGACCCTAAAAAGATAGCTAAATGGCGTGAAGAAAAAGCTCTGGAACGCACAACTTTGCGGCGTCCGGATCTTTTAGGGGAACAGGAACAGTTTGGAAAACAAAAATAAAAGAGGAGAGGTATATGAACAAGGTCACGGCGGTCGAAAAAAAACACATTAAAACAGAAGCGCCCAAATTTGATATAGGCGATACTGTTGATGTGCATTTCCAGATCAAAGAAGAGAACAAAATGAGGGTACAGCTTTTCAGCGGGATCGTTATCGGGAAAAAAGGTAAAGGGCTTGGAAAGACCTTTACCGTAAGAAGGATATCTTACGGAGAAGGCGTGGAAAGAGTGTTTCCTTTGTATTCACCGCGTATTGAGAAAGTAACGATCAAAAAAAGAGGTAAGGTACGCAGAGCTAAACTCTATTATCTTAGAGAAAAGACCGGGAAAAAAGCTACCAAGGTAAAGGAAAAAATTGTCCAGAAAAAAGTCTGACCTGAACGGGACGGATAGATTTCTTTACGAAAAAAAGGCCATGGAACGAGGCGCCTCAAGAGTCGCGGGGGTGGATGAGGCCGGCAGGGGGCCTTTGGCAGGTCCAGTGGTAGCGGCTGCCGTAGTGATTATCGATCCATCGTTTACGGAAAGGATTGATGATTCAAAAAAACTGACGGCCAAAATGAGAGAAAAGGCCTGCATAGACATCCTTAACCGCTGTGATGTCGGGGTGGGAGTGGTAGGGCCTGAAAAAATAGACGAGATAAACATCTTCCGAGCTACTCTTTTGGCGATGAAGATGGCTCTAAGCGAGCTGGATATCCGTCCGGATCATCTTCTCATAGACGGAAAAATGGTAATAGATAATCCCGCTCCAAGGACATATCTGATAAGGGGTGAGGAAAAAAGTATATCTATCGCGGCCGCGTCTGTAGTGGCCAAGGTGACCCGGGACAGGATTATGATAGAGGAAGACAAGAAATTTCCTGTTTACGGGTTTGTGAAACACAAAGGGTACGGAACAAAAATGCATATGGAGGCCATAAGGAAGAACGGTTTATCTCCAATGCACAGAAAAACTTTCGGTCCGTTCGGCAGCCGAAGAGAGCTTAAGTAGGGAACAAGTGAGAGAGTTCCGCGTGGAATTATGCAAAATAGACTTTTATTTCGTCATTGCGAGGAACGAACATTTCGTCATTGCGAGGAACGAACGAAGTGAGTGACGAAGCAACCTAAACATACATAATGATTCATGAGATTGCTTCGGTCGCTTTGCTCCCTCGCAATGACGTAAAATAGGTATTTTCAAAATTCTATAGTCCCGCAAAACAAGGAGAATGCAATGGCATACAGTCACGACTTAAGAGTGGCGTCATCGGTAAAACTGGCTGATATAGGCGATATTGCCGGAAAATTCGGTATAGCCGGAAAGTACATAAAAAAATACGGTAATCACGTAGCCAAGATATACTCGGAAGAGCTTTTGCAGAAACTGAAAAAAAGAAAATCCGGTAAACATGTGCTCGTGACCTCTATCACACCCACACAGTTCGGAGAAGGAAAGACTGTTATCACCATAGGCCTTTCCATGGCTCTTAACAAGCTCAAGAAGAAGTCCATAGCGTGTATACGGCAGTCTTCCCTCGGGCCGACTTTCGGCATGAAGGGTAGCGGCACCGGAGGCGGACTTTGTCAGGTGCTTCCGCAGGAAGAGCTTGCGCTCTACCTTACGGGGGATACATACGCCGTCTCTATGGCCCAGAATCTTTGCGCCGCTATGCTGGATAATTGTCTTTTTTGGGAAGAAAAGGGTATTCCGGACAAGGACGGAATTACATGGAAAAGAGTTTCCGATATCAGCGACAGGGTGCTGAGAAATATGTCCATTGGAGGCGGTGGAAAACTTCATGGGGTAAGCCGTAAGACTGGAATTGATATAACTCCCGCAGGAGAATGCATGGCGATACTTTCTCTTTCAGAGAACCTGAAAGACCTGAGGGGCCGTCTTGGCGACATTGTTGTAGGATTTGATCCTCATGGAAAGCCGGTTACCGCCGAACAAATAAAAGCGGCCGGGGCAATGGCAGCTTTGCTAAAAGACGCTCTAAATCCTAACCTGCTTCAGACAATGGAACATACCCCGTGTTTTGTTCACACCGGGGCCTTTGCCAACACTTCGCATGGGTCAAGTTCCGTTATAGCCGATAAACTGGCTTTAAAACTTTCCGACTACACCATAACTGAAAGCGGTTTTGGGGTGGATCTGGGGGCGGAAAAATTCATCGACATAAAATGCCGGCAGTCCGGGCTTAATCCCGACGCGGTTGTATTGAACTGTTCGGTCAGGGCTCTAAAGGTACATAGCGGAGACTTTCAGGTAAAGGGTTCGTCATTCCCGCCCGAAATAAAAAAAGAGAACCTTTCGGCCGTGGACAGAGGATGTTCCAACCTGGAAAAACAGGTCGAGAACCTTAAGCTTTTCGGCCTTCCCATTGTGGTCAGTATTAATCGTTTCGATTCAGATACAAAAAAAGAACTTGACGTTGTTCTTCGGAGAGTTGAAGCGCTTGAAGTGAGCGGTATGGCTATTTGCGATTCTTACAGAGAGGGAAGCGCGGGAGCAAAAGATCTTGCCGCAGAGGTAATGAGAGCATGCAATGAAAAGTCTAAGATGAGATATCTTTATCCGGTGGACATGACGCTGGAAAGCAAGATAGAAAGAGTGGCCAAGTCTATGTACGGCGCGAGTGAAGTTAAGTATTCGGAAGAGGCTTCGGAAAGCATGGCCCGCATAGTCAATGCCGGCTTGGACAAGATGCCGGTATGCATGGCTAAGACGCATTTGTCCTTGACCAATAATCCGGAAAAGAAAGGCAGACCCAAAGGGTTCAAGCTTGTAATAGAGAATGTTATAGCTTCGCCGGGCGCCGGCTATGTTGTGGTTGTCTGCGAAGGGGTGAATACTATGCCCGGAATGCCCAGAGTTCCGAGATCCGCGGGGGTGGATGTGGATGTGAAGACAGGGACTATAAAAGGTCTTTTCTGATATCGCTGAAAGATGGTATAAGGCAAGTGGAAAAGGGAGCTTGGCATGGATTACAGTAAAGTTCAGGTATCAGAGTTTTTAAAAGAGGTAGCTTCTCGGAAGATCTCCCCGGGAGGTGGAAGCGCTTCGGCTCTTGCCGCCGCGCTGGGTTCGGCTCTTAATCTCATGGTGATAAATTTTGGCATAGCCCCTTTCCGCAGTAAAGACGAACTTGAGGAATTAGAACAAGCTAAGAAAAGACAGGAACTTGCAATGGAGCGCGCTCTTCATCTTATGAATGAAGACTGCGTTGTTTTTTCGGATCTTATGACCGCGATAAATAAAAAAAACGATACGCCCGATAAATATTCCGCCGCCGCCGAAGTTCCATTAGAGGTTTGCCGCTCGGCCCGGGAGTCTTTGGAAATAGCCGCTGGTGTTCTGGATATAGTAACGGGACATATAACCGCCGACATCGCGTGTTCAAAAAATATACTTGTTTCCTCATTCTACTCGGCTAAGGTAAATGTGAAAATGAACTTGAGCGGGATGGGCCCCGGGGAAATGTCCGAAAAATTCATTAGAGACCTCAAAGACCTTGAGAAAAGTGTGGTTGTTTTGGCGGAGGAAATAGATAAAAAACTGATAAAGTTTGGCATAGTTAAGGGAGACTCGAAATAATGTCATGCGTGGGAAAGATCATAGACGGCCGTCGGATCGCCAGAGAGATGAGCGATTCCGTACGCGATAAGATAAAGGAGCTTTATGCCTCTTCGTCCTTAAGGCCTCGGTTAGTATCGCTTTCCGTAGGCAAGGATGAGGGCTCTGACATATACATTAACATGCAAAGCCGTCTCGCGAGTGAAGTTGGAATAGAGTACTATTTGCGGGAATTGCCCGGTACCGCGACCCATGAAGATATACTGAATGAAATACGAAAACTGAACGCCGATAGCTCGGTTACTTCCGTCATAGTGCAGAAACCACTGCCGGAAGGGATCTGTCACGATAGAATAGTAGCCGCACTTGACCCTGAAAAGGACGCTGAAGGGATACATCCGCTTAATCTCGGAAAGATACTCAGGATGGAAGCGCGTATAGTTCCATGTACGCCCGGAGCGGTAATGAAAGTGCTTACTTCTGAAAAAGTGGATCTTTTCGGCAAAGAAGTGATTATTATAGGCCACTCGGCCATTGTTGGAAAACCTCTCAGTCTTATGATGCTTAACGCTCTCGCCACCACAACGGTCTGTCATATCGGAACATATGAAAGAGGCCTCATCGAAGAGCATTCCCGCCGCGCCGACATACTTATTGTAGCGGTCGGGAAAGCCAATATGGTGAAAGGCAGCTGGGTAAAAAAAGGAGCGGTAGTTATAGATGTCGGTATAAATCGGTCCGAAGGTAAAATAGTGGGAGACGTCGATATTTCTGAAGTTTCGGGAAAAGCGTCTCTGATAACGCCTGTTCCCGGAGGAGTGGGGCCTGTTACCGTCGCAATTCTCATGAGGAATGTATATCGTTCCTATTGCGACGCGGTCGTCTCGGCCGGGGAAAAGGAAAAGAAATAAAATGGGCAGGATATCTTTAGAGCTGGTGCCGAGGGGAGAAGAGTCATTTTCAAAAGAGCTTGAAACGGTGAGAGACAAGTTCCCCCGTATAGACACTTTGAATATACCCGACATATTAAAATTTGAAATGCGAGTGCCCGAGTCCTGCCGGGTAGCGGAAAAATATTTTACGGATGTTATCCCGCATATCAGAGCCGTTTCTGTGGACAGAGAAGACGACTCGCCCTGCTTGGAGCTTTTCCGGACTTCCCGTATACGGGAAGTCCTGGTCATCCTCGGAGACAATCCGGAAATAGTTTCAAAAAGCAAAGACCCCTGTGATACGACAGCTCTTATACGTAAGTTCAAAAGATCAAGGCCGGAGATAAAGGTTTACGCCGGAATAGATCAGTGGCGTTCCTCTTTTATTGAAGAAAGGGAATATGTTAAGAGAAAGCTTGATGCCGGTGCCGACGGGTTTTTCACCCAGCCTTTTTTTGACATCGCTCATCTCGAAATGTGGGCCAAAGAGATGAGGGATGTAGAGGTTTTCTGGGGACTTGCTCCTGTCGTAAGGGAGTCATCGCGGCATTACTGGGAAACCAAAAACATGGTAACGTTTCCCGAGTCTTTTGAATGTACAATGAAATGGAACCAGGATCTCGCTAAAAAAGTGCTGGCTTTTTCCGGTGACAATAATTTTCATGTTTATTTCTGTCCTATAACTGTCGATTTCGTGGAATATCTTAAGGGGATACTGCTATAGTCCCGAGGGGAGACGGTATGAAAAAAACTACCATTCTGGACTTCGCTAAAAAGAAGGCATCCGGCGACAAGATAACCATGCTTACCGCGTATGATCATCCCATGGCCAGAATAATAGACTCTGCCGGAATAGACGCAATACTCGTAGGAGATTCGGTCGGTATGGTTGTTTTGGGGTATGACTCGACGGTGAAAGTCACCATGAGAGAGATGATCCATCATGCGAAAGCCGTAACGCGCGGTGTGGAAAGAGCTTTTGTAATAGCTGATATGCCTTTTATGTCATATCAGCCGAGTGACGAGACCGCGGTGAGGAATGCCGGACGATTCCTGAAAGAAGCGGCTTGCGATGCCGTCAAAATAGAGCTTGGAGGTGAAATGGCCCAAAGGGCCGGGGCTATATCGTCTGCCGGTATACCGGTAGTAGGTCACATAGGCCTGACACCTCAGAGTTCATCCAAGATCGGAGGGTACAGGGTGCAGGGAAGGGAAGCTGAAGATGCCCGTAAAATAATGTCCGATGCCGTGCTTCTGGAAGAAGCCGGATGTTTCGCTCTTATACTCGAATGTATCCCTTCCTCGCTTGCCCGGGAAGTAACCGCTAAGATAGGTATACCCACAATAGGAATCGGGGCGGGTCCATATTGTGACGGACAGGTTCTTGTAACTTATGATATCATCGGCTATTTTGACAAGTTCCTCCCAAAATTCGCTAAACGTTACGCTAATGTGGGAAATATCATAAAAGAGGCTGTGGGCAATTTCAAAAAAGACATTAAAACAGGGGTTTTCCCCGATAAAGATCACTCTTTTTCCTAAAACCATGGGATGAAGGAGAGAATAGGAATTAATGGCCGGTTATTTAGAAGCATGGGAGAGGATATTCGGAATGAAGAAGGTTAAGCGTATTTTTATTTCCGCTACAAGGCAGAATGTCGGTAAGACCACCGTTTCTATGGGGCTCATAGCCTCTCTTGGAAAAAGATTCAAGGGCATTTCTTTTATAAAGCCGGTGGGGCAGAGGTACCTTGTGGAAGACGGCAACAAGGTGGACGAAGACTCTATACTCATGGACCGCATATTCAATTTCGGCATTCCTTTGCAGAACATGTCGCCTGTTGCCGTGGAGAAGGGGTACACGGAAAGATTCCTGGATGGGGATATAACCGCGGATGCCGGTCTTAAGATACGAACGGCATTCGATAATGTCGCCGAAGGCAGGGAAGTTGTTATTATCGAGGGTACCGGGCATGCCGGAGTAGGGTCGGTGTTTGATCTTTCAAACGCGGCTGTCGCTAAAATGCTGGATTCCAAAGTTGTTATAGTCTCAATGGGCGGTATAGGCAACCCCATAGACGAGGTCATGCTGAATAAATCTCTTTTCGACAGGATGGGGGTGAAGATAGCGGGAGTAATTGTTAACAAGGTTCTTCCTCATAAGTACGAAAAGGTCTCGAGGTATGTACGCGTGGGCCTTGACAGGCTGGGAGTGCCTGTTCTGGGGGTAATGCCTTACGCGGAAATATTGGATATTCCCACAATGAGGGACATAAAGGAAGAACTTGATATGCATGTGCTTTGCGGAGAGGATCTTCTCGGCAGGCAGATGTCGAGGGTTCTTGTAGGAGCAATGGAGGTACGCGAAGCCATACATGACCTTGAAGACGACTGTCTTGTCATAACTCCCGGGAACAGGACAGACCTTATAAGCTTGATAATAAAAGTTCAAACCGGAAGGTTCAAGTCCCCTAAAAGGGTCGCGGGACTTATTCTTTCCGGCGGGGTGGCCCCGAAAAAAAGGGCCTATTCCGCCCTTAAACGGGCCGGTATCCCCACCCTTCTTTCACGCCTTGATACTTACGATGTTGCCGCCAGGGTACATGACCTTACTGTCAAGATAAAATATCGCGATAATAACAAGGTAAAACTGGCCATCGATATGGTGGAAAAGCATGTCGATCTCGAAATGGTCATCAAAAACCTGGGGTAGGCCGAAGGATCCCGAGTCTGCGTGAAAGTTTTACCATGACGAAAAAAAATAGAAAAATACTTATCGCGATTCTCGTCGTTCTCCTGGCATCGGCTTCGGTCTATCTGGCCTATTACAGCCCGACGCTTCCTCCAAAAAACCCAACGGATGCGGATATATCTAAAACTATGCCTCTTATGGATACTTTTGTTTCGATAAGGGCGATATCTTCCTCGATGAGCGAAACAGATATCCATAATGCCATCAAAGACGCATTTTCTTACGCCGGAACGCTTGAAAACATGCTCAGCATTTATAACCCTGAAAGCGAACTCAATAAACTCAATCTTGAGCGGGAGATAAACCCTTCTCCGGATCTTTTATCCGTTATTCTCGCCGCGCGACGGGTGAATGAATTTACTCTGGGTTTTTTTGACCCGACTGTGGTCCCTGTTCTCAAAAAGCACGGTTTTTACAAAGATATGGATGATAAGATCTTAGACAATATTCCGGAACTTGATTATGGGGTAGGTTTTAACAATGTCCGTATAGATGATATTTCCGGCAGGGTCTTTCTTGAAAACAACGCATGGCTTGACCTTTCAGGGATCGCGAAAGGATATATTGTGGACAGGATAGCCGGGTCATTAAGGGGCAGCGGAATAGAGACATTTCTTGTGAACGCGGGGGGCGATATCTACTGCGGGAAGGGTCCCGCGGGAAAAAACTGGCGTATTGGTATTAGAGAGCCAGGAAGAGAGAACATGATAGCCGTACTGGACCTTGAGCTTGCGGCTGTTGCCACAAGCGGGGACTATGAGAATGTGATAATTGACGAGATCTCCGGAGAACCGGCCGCGCATATAATCGACCCGAAAACTTTTACCGTTTCCGGTGTATTGCCTTCAGGCTTTACGGTCATCGCTCAGGAATGCGTTACTGCAGACGCTTTCGCGACAGGTATGGCGGTAATGGGTCCCAAAAGATCCGTTGAATTAGCGGAAAATATTGACGGTGTTGAAGTGGTAGCGGTCAAGTCTTCAGGGAGAAAGAGCGAAATATTTATTTCCGGCGGTGCAGAAAAATATTTTTCAGAGAAGGGGAATAGATGAAAATTGTTGTCGCGATGTCGGGCGGGGTGGATTCTTCGGTCGCCGCCCTGAAACTTAAAAAAGAGGGTTATGAGCTTATAGGAATTACAATGAAGACCTGGCCGAAAGAAGACTGCGGCCGGGGAGATGAGAGGACATGCTGTTCGCTTGAAGCGGTCCAGTATGCCCGGAGCGTGGCGGAAGACCTGGAGATACCTCATTATGTGGTCGATCTTTCCCGCGAGTTCGCACGCGAGGTAAAAGACTATTTCATACAAGAATATTCAAGCGGAAGGACACCGAACCCCTGCATATACTGCAATAGCAGGATAAAGTTCGGATATCTCATGAAGAAAGCCAGGGAGCTCGGCGCGGATAGCATAGCTACAGGCCATTATGCGCGCGTCAGTTTTGACGGCGATAGAGCTGTTTTGAGAGAGGCGGTCGAGAAAAAGAAAGACCAGTCTTATTTTTTATGCGGTATACCGAGAAATGAGCTTAAACATATTCTGTTCCCTCTCGGAGAAATGCGGAAGAACGAGGTGAGGGAGCTTGCCCGGGAAAACGGTCTTATGTCCGCGGACAGAAGATCAAGTCAGGATATATGTTTTTCTCTCGCGGTGGAAGAAACAGGGGATCCTGGTGGAATTACTCCAGGAGATCTCCTTGATATTTCCGGCAAGGTCATAGGAAAACACCGAGGCGTAGCGTTCTATACCATAGGCCAGAGAAAGGGGCTGGGTCTCGGGATACATCTTCCTCTTTATGTTCTGTCAATAGACCCCGTTAACAACACTGTAACGGTTGGAAACAGGGAGAATGTTATGAAGGACAATATCAGAGTAAAGATATTCAACTGGTTTTCGGATAGAGAGCTAAGACCCGGGGATATTTATGGCGTCAGGATACGTCATAACGGCGCAAAGGCTGAAGCCGCGGTAAGCGGATTATCCGAAAATGAAGCGATTATAAAATTTTCCGCGAAACAGTTCGCGCCGACTCCCGGCCAGGCGGCGGTGTTCTACTCGGAAGAGACAGTAGCGGGAGCCGGATGGATTGTTTGACAAGTGTTAAGGTTTCAAATATAATGAAGCCTCTGAAAATGCATTTGGCGGGGTAGCTCAGCTGGTTAGAGCGCACGGCTCATACCCGTGTTGTCGACGGTTCGAGTCCGTCCCCCGCTACCAAGCATAAAAAATCCGGGGTAACAAGCCCCGGATTTTTTATGCTTGATCCCGTAAATAATATTTTCCAGAAAGAAAATATTATTTACGGGGCCAGATACCACGATCTTAAATCCGGGGTAACAAGCCCCGGATTTTTTATGCTTGATCCTGAAACAACGCAACGGGGTCTGACCCCACTGACCCTCAGCGCCGTCGATACAAGGGCCTGGTGTTCCCGGAGAGGGTGTCGGACGACCGAGCGAAGATTTTCTCGCTGGGAAAATCGAGCGTCCCTCGCAGGGAATGCCAGGTCCTTGTATCGTTACAGCTCCTTATAATATAAGTTTTCGTGGGGTCAGACACCGGCCTTGTTCCGCGATGAGGGCCAGAGTAATTTGGGGAGACTATACATAATTGCCATGTGTATTTTTGGTCATAATTAATTATCGTGTCCCCGGAACTGCCGCGTACACTAAACTACAGGGGAGATTACGGAAATGATCACGAGTACGAGGAGAGTTCTCTTCGGTCAAGGGCCCCCGTTTGGAATTTTAGGTTTTCGTGTGGTGTTTTTTTGATAATTACAACACTTGCGGTTGTTTGAACCCTCCGAAGCCACGTTCTCCGGGGCGTAGGAGGGTGAGTTCCGCAAGGTCAAAAAAACGGCATACGAAAGCCGTTAAGAAATTCCATGGGGAGGACCGAAGATAACTCTCCTCAAGAGTAAAATTTCCGGAAGGGCGAAATTATGTATGTACGTCCACAGAGAATTTCGGAGGGAGCAAGTTGTACACAAAGTTTGTTGCATAAACTTTTAAACATGTTATTATGGTTGCAAGGGGAAACATCTTGTTTTGGGACGGATATAATGTGAAAAGAGGGGGGTAGTGTTATGGATGATTTTCGTTCGCCTGACGATCTTTTTAAGGAAGAGGTCAGAAAAGTGAAAAAGATGGGCAAGGACTACGGAGGGTATATCCCTTTGGTAGTAGCGGCTCTTGCCTTGATAATAGTTCTTCAGGGATCTCTTTACTCTGTCGCCACCGACGAGGTGGGAGTGATACAGAGATTCGGTAAGTTCACAAGGACCACCGAACCGGGGCTTCATATTAAGATCCCTTTTGGTATTGAGAAGATGACGCCGGTCAAAGTGAAAAAAATATTCAAAGAGGAGTTTGGTTTCAGAACGGCTCGTCCGGGAGCAACTTCCACATATGTCGCCAGGAGTTTTCCTGAAGAATCTCTCATGCTCACAGGCGACCTCAATATACTTGACGTGCGATGGATAGTTCAGTACCGCGTGTCAGATCCTCTGGCACTGCTTTTTAAAACGCGTAAGCCGGAAAGCAATGTCAGGGATATGGCGGAGGTCATAATGAGGAGACTTGTGGGCGACTATACAGTAGACGAGGTACTTACAACGAAAAGAGAGGAAATAGACGACCTTGCTCAGCGCTCGCTTCAGGAACTCATGGATAAATTCCAAACCGGCATAACGATCGTCACTCTTAAACTTCTCGATGTGAATCCTCCTGATCCCGTGAAACCGGCTTTCAATGAGGTTAATGAAGCCCGGCAGCAAAGAGAACAAATGATAAACCAGGCATGGGAAGCGTATAACAAGGCCATACCCAAAGCGGAGGGAGAAGCCAAACGCACCATTCACCAGGCCGAAGGGTACAAAGTGAACAGGGTAAATAGAGCGAAGGGAGAAGCCGCGAAATTCACAAAGACCTGGGAGGAATACGTGAAAGCTCCGGATGTTACGAAGAGGAGGCTTTATCTTGAGGCCATGAACGACATACTTCCCAGGGCAAAGGCCAAATACATAGTCGATAACGAACATACATCAATACTTCCGCTGCTCAGGCTCGGAGAAGAGGGGAGTGATGCAAGATGAAAAAATTAATAAACATTATATCGGCCGTACTTATAGTAGTGGTAGTGTTCTTTGTTTCGGGCGCGGCATATATTATTAATGAAACACAGCAGGTAGTTATAACACAGTTCGGTATGCCGGTTGGCGAGGCTATAAAAGACGCGGGATTGCATTTTAAGCTGCCGTTCATCCACAGCGCGAATTATTTTGAGAAAAGGCTGCTTGAATGGGACGGCGACCCTAATCAGATACCGACGCGCGACAAAAAATATATCTGGGTGGATACAACGGCGAGGTGGAAGATAGTTGATCCCCTGAAATTTTTTCAGTCCGTGGGCAATGAGTGGGGAGCCCATGCGAGGCTGGACGATATTATAAACTCCGCAACAAGGGACGTTATTACGGGTAATGCCCTAGTCGAGGTAATACGTGACACTAACCGTATACTTGACACCGAACCTGATGATGATTTGGCGGGGGTGACGATATCGGAAGAAGCGCTTGAGCGTATCTTTTCGGGCAGGGAGGCACTTGAGGCAAATATATTGGAACGCGCCGCTGTAATTGCTCCCCAGTATGGAATAGTTGTGGTAGATGTCAGAGTAAAGCGCCTCAATTACGTAGATGAGGTGCGCAGAAGAGTTTATGACCGGATGATATCAGAAAGGAAAAGAGCCGCCGAGATGTATCGTTCCGAGGGACGCGGACGCAGCGCCGATATACAGGGCCAGATGGAAAAAGAACTCGAAGCTATAACATCGGGAGCTTATAGAGCCGCGCAGGAGATCTTCGGTGAAGCTGACGCGGAAGCTGTGGAGATATACGCTGAAGCTTATGGCAGGGACGCTGATTTCTACTCCTTCATGAAGACACTTGAGACCTACGGAAATACCGTAGACGGCAGTACTACAGTAATACTGACAACCGACGCGGATTATTACAGGTACCTTAAGAAAAGCGAGTAACCCGGACAGGGAGGAGAAAAAATTATGTCCTCTAAAGAAAATGATAAAAGCGCCATGAAAGTGGAGCAGGCTTACACTAAACTTAAAAAGGCATACCTCGCGCTTAAGGATTCCCATGTGGAAATGGTATTCAAACTTGCCCTTGTCTCGGAGATGAGGGACAGGTCTACGGGGGTCCATCTTGTAAGAATAGCCGACTACAGCGCTCTGATAGCGGAGGGGCTTGGGCTAGATAAAGATGAAATAGAAATAGTGCGTATGGCGAGCCCTATGCATGATATAGGAAAGGTTATGCTGCCCGACGCGATTTTGAAAAAGGATGGGGGACTTACGGGTAAAGAAATGGATGAGATAAAAAAACATCCTATAGTGGGAGCCCGAATCTTTGCTCACGCCAAAACACCCATGCTTAAGGCCTGCGAGATAATAGCTCGTACACATCATGAAAGATATGACGGTACAGGGTATCCCAAAGGGTTGAAAGGGGAAGATATTCCCCTTTACGGAAGAATAGTCGCGCTTGCCGATTGTTTTGACGCGTACACTTCACGCCGGCCTTATAAGGAAGCTTTTGATTTTGACAGGTCGGTTTCTATGGTGAAAGAGCGTGCCGGAACACATTTTTCGCCCGCCGTGGTCTCGGCTTTTCTCAGGCAGATAGAAAAAATAAAAAAAATATGGGAAGCGAATAGGGACATTCAGGCCTTTCTGGATGAAATGGAGCTTGAACAGGAAAAATTACTGGAGTAGCCGGAGAAACAATAACAGGATAAGAACATTACCGGAGGATAAAATGGCGGAAAAGAATCTGAAACTGAAAAAGCTGTCCCGTTCCAAGGTTAAAACTTTTAAGATTCGCAACAGGAAAGGCTATGCCGCGATCTGTGAGAACAATCTTACCGAAGGAGTATCGGAACAGGAAGCTATCCGAAGGATGAATGTGGCTTTAAAGAGGATTGGGCTTACGATAATGTGATGGAAACGGTTTTTTCCATAGTCGCTTTTATAATAGCTATAGGAGCGCATGAATTTTTTCACGCCGCCGCCGCGTACAGGCTTGGGGATATGACAGCGCGTGATTCCGGAAGATTGACGTTGAACCCCGCCGCTCATGTGGATCTTTTCGGAACGCTTATACTTCCCGCGCTGCTTATTCTTACAAGGTTCCCCGTTGTTTTTGGATGGGCAAAACCGGTACCCGTAAATCCCGCGAACTTTGATTCTCCAAGACATGGAATGATGATCACATCAATAGCAGGCCCGATGGCTAATTTTATCCTGGCGGTTGTTTTCGCAGGACTTCTAAGGCTTACAGCCGCAGGCAATCTTTTACCGCAGTCGGCGGGTGTATTTTTTCTATACTGCATCCTGATAAACGTGGTCATAGGCCTTTTTAATCTTATACCGGTGCCTCCTCTGGACGGTTCCAACATTCTGGCGGGACTATTGCCGCTTAAAGCGGCCGTATCTTACATGAAGGTCTCACGGTATGGTTTTCTCATCCTTATAGCGCTTTTGTACCTTGGTGTATTTGAAAGATTAATACTGCCTTTAGCGGCATCAATAATAAAGTTTTTAATCGGATAGAAAAATTGCTTCGCGCATGGGTGATTTTGATAGCTGGTCAGGAGAAATGAAGGTTAAACCTCTAAAAAAAGCGTGTATTAAGAAAGACATCCTGAGGCTGCTTAAACAGGATTTTCCGGACTTTATTTCCGGGGAAAAAATGTCCGGTAAATTCGGGATTTCCCGGGCTGGGCTATGGAAACATATTGAGGCCTTGAGGAAAGAAGGATACGTTGTCGAATCCTTTCCCAGAAAAGGATATCGGCTTGAGTCGAGCCCGGAAAGGCTTACGGATATTGACATACAGGGCACGATCAAAACCCGGGTCATTGGACGGGGGGAAATACATTGTTTTGATGTCACGGAGTCTACCAACGCGCTGGCTTGTTCTCTCGCCTCGGAAGGCGCTCCGGAGGGAACCGTAGTTACCGCAGAGTCCCAGACCAAAGGACGGGGAAGGTTGGGACGGCCATGGGAATCTCCTCCGGGGGGGCTGTATTTTTCAGTTATACTTCGTCCTGAGATGAGGATTGAGGAAATATCCGCCATGACACTGGTCGCGGCTTCCGCTATAGTAAACGCAATATCCGAGATCTCCTCGGCAAAAACCGGAATAAAATGGCCGAATGACATTTTTATAGGAGACAAAAAGGTGTGCGGCATACTTGCCGAGACTATGGGGCAGATGGATCGCACTGATTTTCTCGTGATCGGAGTGGGGATAAATGTCAATACGGAGAGAGAAAAGCTCCCGGAAGAAGCGACGAGCATGAAAGCCGAAACAGGTGAAACTGTAAACAGAATTGAGTTTTTGTGTCTGATCCTGGAAAACTTGGAGAGGTATTACGATATTTTCAGGAGTAAAGGGTTTTCAGTTTTCAGGGAAGAGGTAAAGAGAATGTCAAATGCTCTTGGCAACGAAGTGAGTGTAGAGACCAAC
This sequence comes from Candidatus Omnitrophota bacterium, assembly GCA_041667545.1. Taxonomy (GTDB): domain Bacteria; phylum Omnitrophota; class Gorgyraeia; order Tantalellales; family Tantalellaceae; genus SLID01. The sequence continues at coordinate 54,733 of JBAYES010000004.1, forward strand.
AGGAACACAGTTTTTGGAATAGCGGTAGATATTGACGGGATGGGAGCGCTCATTGTGAGGGATCATGAAGGAAAAACACACAGCATACACAGCGGGGACGTTATTCTTCCAAAAAAATCCGGGATAAACGAGGTTGGGAAAAATGAAAAATAGAATCCTTATCGACATAGGAAATACTAATACCTCCATAGCTTCGGCCCGCGGACAGAAGATCACGAAAAAGTATTTTATACGTACCGCAAAAAACGAAGTGGCCCCGGAGTCTCTGAAGCGGCTTTTGGGAAAAGATCTTAAAGAGGCTTTCGAAATAATAATAGTGCAGGTTGTTCCGAAATTTCTTAATGTTTTCACGGCAAGTCTGAAGGAAGCGGCACGGGGGGTGCCTATACGCGTGGTTGGCGCAGATATAATCGTACCCATAAAGGTTAAATATAAAGATCCAAAACAGGTCGGGCAGGATCGTCTTGTTACGGCCTATGGGGGGGTGGCCGCCTATGGCTCACCGATAATCATGATAGATTTTGGTACGGCCGTGACATTTGATTGTGTGGGGGACGACGGAGCGTATGAGGGAGGGCTTATTTTCCCGGGTCTCAGACTTGCCCTTGAAGCTCTTTCCTCAAAAGCGGCTTTGCTTCCTAAAATAGAACTTTCGCCCGCGAGAGAACTTATTGGAACGGATACTGAGAACAGTATAAATAGCGGCGTCATTTACGGGTTTGCGGGAGCCTGTGATGGAATAGTGCGAAGGCTTAAAAAAAAATGTAAGAATTTGCCCAAGGTTATAGCAACAGGCGGAGACGCCCCACTCATATCTAAATACACCAAAGAGATAGACAAGGTGCATAACGATATCATTTTCGAAGCCCTCTCCCTGCTCGCTGATATCTGATCCCATTAACATATTTGTAACTGTCGATACAAGGCTCTGGCATCCCCTGTGAGGGACGCCAGACCCTTGTATCTTTACGTTTCCTTCAATAATCGCAGCATGCCGGAACAATGTATCGGAGGACGATTTCAAAATACCTCTTGACAAAATACTCAGATTTTTTATAATGTGTTCTCGTTAGCACTCTCTGTTCCGGAGTGCTAAAATGGAAGTCAGGGGGAACAGAAAAACTGAAGAGGAGGAAAAGGAAATGAAAGTCAAACCACTTGGAGACAAGGTTCTTGTGGAGGTTCTTGAGGCTGAGGAGATCACGAAAGGCGGTATAGTTCTGCCGGACACAGCAAAAGAAAAACCCCAGCAGGGAAAAGTAGTATCGGTCGGGAAAGGTAAAATATCCGAAGACGGTAAGGCAGTAGCACTGGAAGTCAAGGAAGGCGACGTCGTTCTTTACGGCAAATATTCCGGAACTGAGCTGAAGATAGACGAAAGAAATCTTCTTATGCTCAAAGAAGAGGATATTCTGGGTATAGTGTCCCGGTAAATGTAAATTAACGTTTTACGGAGTCAAAAAACTTATTTTAAAGGAGGAGAGAAATGTCAAAGCAGTTACAATTCAGCGACGACGCCCGCAAATCAATATTGCTCGGCGTGGAAAAGCTGGCCAAGGCCGTAAAGGTAACCCTTGGCCCCAAAGGAAGGAACGTGGTAATAGAGAAAAAATTCGGCGCGCCGACAATAACAAAAGACGGGGTCACGGTGGCCAAAGAGATAGAACTTGAGGACGCCTATGAGAATCTGGGCGCCGAGATGGTAAAAGAGGTAGCGTCAAAGACCAGCGACGTGGCCGGTGACGGAACCACTACAGCTACGGTTCTCGCGGAAGCCATATATAGGGAAGGCCTTAAGAACGTTACTTCCGGGGCTAACCCCATGCAGCTTAAAAGAGGCATAGAAACTGCGGTATCAGCAGTGGTAGAAGAGCTTAAGAAAATATCAACGCCTATCAAAGAAACAAAAGAAATAGCTCAGGTAGCCACTATAGCGGCCAATAACGACAAGGTCATAGGCGAAAGAATAGCCGAGGCGATGGACAAAGTGGGCAAGGATGGCGTAATTACGGTCGAAGAGGGAAAGACTTTTGAGACCACTCTTAAACTTGTAGAATGTATGCAGTTTGACCAGGGATATCTTTCACCTTATTTCGTGACCGACACCGAGAGGATGGAATGTTCCCTGGAAAATCCATACATACTTCTCTATGAGAAAAAGATATCGGGGATGAAAAATCTGCTTCCTCTTCTCGAGAAAGTGGCGCAGTCGGGAAGACCGCTTCTTATAGTTTCAGAGGAGACCGAAGGGGAGGCCTTGGCAACGCTTGTAGTCAACAAGATAAGAGGAACTTTCTCTTGCTGCGCGGTTAAGGCACCGGGTTACGGGGACAGGCGTAAGGCCATGCTTGGTGATATAGCCGTGCTTACCGGAGGAAAAGTGATCTCCGAAGATCTCGGTATAAAGCTTGAGAACGTTAAGCTTGACGAACTTGGAAGCGCGAAAAAGGTGACTATAGACAAAGAGAACACAACTATTGTTGAAGGCAACGGAAAGAAAGAAGAAGTCCAGGCCAGGATCGCGCAGATAAGAAATGAGATAGAAAAGAGCGATTCGGACTACGACAAGGAAAAGCTGCAGGAAAGGCTTGCTAAGCTTGCCGGCGGAGTAGCCATAATAAACGTGGGCGCGGCTACGGAAATAGAAATGAAGGAGAAAAAGGCCAGGATAGAAGATGCTCTCCATGCTACCAGAGCCGCCACCGAGGAAGGAATAGTTCCCGGAGGCGGAGTGGCGCTCTTGAGGGCCAGCGTAAAGTTGGCCGGGTTGGAGGGTTCCGGCGACGAAAAGATAGGCATAAATATAGTCGCTAAAGCTCTTTTGGCTCCGGTCCACATGATCGCGATGAATGCCGGTAAATCGGGAGAGGTTGTAGTTCAATATCTTCTTGCCGAAAAGAAGGCGAAGATTGGATACGATGCCGAAAGTGACCAGTATACTGACATGGTCGAAGCCGGAATAATCGATCCTACCAAGGTTACAAGGAGCGCTCTTCAGAATGCGGCGAGCATAGCGTCTCTCATGCTCACTACTGAGGCGATAATAACCGACAAGCCTGAAAAAGAAGGCGCACCGACCGGAATGCCGGGCGGAATGCCGGGAGGAATGGGCGGTGGAATGCCGGGCATGATGTAAGTCAAGGAAAAAGAAAAGTCAGAAGGCCGGGATCTTACGATCCCGGCCTTTTTGTATTTAATCTTGTTGACTTGCGTTGGTTCTGGGGTTACAATTGAGTCTGCTTCAGGGTAAGGTGGCGTTTATGCCAGCGCTGATTCCTTAGCCGGCGGTGATTTTCGAAAGAAATAAGTCCGCGAGATCCGCAATATGCGGATCTGAACCCGTGAAAATCGGGTACCGACCGTATAGCCGGGATGGGAGAAGTGGAGGTTTTTTAGAGAAACTTTTCCGTGACCCTGAAGATATCTTCAGGGTTTTTTTTTTGGTGTATCCGGAAGGGAAAAGAGTTAGAGAACAAAGAGGGAAAAATGCGCATAAAGCTCAGTAAGATCAAAGATGTTCTTAAGGATATACGCAAAGGGAAGATGGTCGTAGTTGTGGATGATCCTTCGAGGGAAAATGAGGGGGATATAATAACTTCCGCGTCACGGATAACTCCCGAAAAAGTGAATTTTATGGCCAAATTCGCCCGCGGACTTATATGTGTGCCCATGGAAGAAAAGTCGGCGGAAAGATTAGGACTTCATATGATGCTGACATCGCTGCAGGATCCTTACAAGACCGCCTGGGCGGTCTCGGTGGATGCCGGAAAGGGGATCACTACGGGTATTTCCGCTTCCGATCGGGCAAGGACAATAAAGGTGTTGGCGGACCCTGCCTCAGTGCCTGAAGATCTTGTTAAACCGGGGCATGTGTTCCCGCTGCGAAGCCGTAAAGGGGGCGTATTGGTTAGAGCCGGACATACGGAAGCCGGAGTAGACCTTATGAAACTCGCCGGCGAGCCGCCCGTATCGGTAATATGCGAGATAATGAATGAGAACGGCACTATGGCTAGGATGAAAGATCTTCTTAAATTTACCGAAAAACATAAACTTAAAATGTGTACCATAGAGGATCTTATCAAGTACAGGAGAAGCGAGGAGAAGCTTATCGAAAAAGTAGCCGAGGTGGATCTTCCTACCGCGCACGGTCATTTTAGGCTTCACGCGTACAGTTCTCTTGTAGACGATTATCAGCATCTCGCTCTTGTAAAGGGGGACATAAGGCGAGGGGAGGTGCTCGTAAGAGTGCATTCCCAGTGTCTTACCGGAGATATTTTTCATTCTTCAAGATGTGATTGTGGAGATCAACTGGAAGACGCTATGAAAAAAATATCGAAGGAAGGTAAGGGCGTGATACTTTACCTTTCACAGGAGGGTAGAGGCATAGGCCTTATGAACAAATTGAAAGCATATGAACTTCAGGATAGGGGTCTTGATACGGTCGAAGCCAACGAAAAGCTCGGATTTAACGATGACTTAAGGGATTACGGGATAGGCGCCCAGATCCTGGCCGATCTCGGCCTGAAAAAAATACGGCTTCTTACCAATAATCCAAGAAAGATTGTAGGCCTTAAAGGTTATGGGTTAAAAGTCGAGAAAAGAGTGCCTCTTGAGATAAATCCAGGAGAGGGGAACTTACGGTATCTTAGAACAAAAAAAATTAGAATGGGACATAAACTTAAGAAAGTATAGTAAAATAGGGCTCTGCAAAATAGACTTTTATCCCGTCTTTGCGAGGAGCGAACGAAGTGAGTGACGAAGCCCTTCGCTTCGCTCAGGATTTCGTCCTGAGTATGGTCGAAGGACGAAGCAATCTCCCTCCAACGTCGTTGCGAACCCGCCGAAGGAGGGTGAAGCAATCGCAATAAATACAATAAGTTATGAGGTTGCTTCGGTCGCTTTGATTCCTCGCAATGACGTGAAATTGTCGTTTTGCAGAGGCCATATAGTAAAATACAAAGGAGGGAAACATGCCTGAGATCAAAAGTATTAAGGGAAGTATGGTAGCGAACAAGAAACGTTTTGGTATAATCGTTTCACGTTTTAATGAGTTTGTTTCATCGAAATTACTGGAAGGCGCGGTAGACACTTTAATACGGCTTGGAGGGAAAAGTGAAGATATTCAAACTGTATGGGTGCCCGGAGCGTTCGAGCTCCCTATGGCAGCGAAGAAAATGGCCTCTTCCGGAAAATATGACGCTGTTATTTGTTTAGGGACCATAATTAGAGGTGAAACCCCGCATTTTGACTTTATCGCTTCTGAAGCGGCGAAGGGGGTGGCGTCTGTCGCTATGAACTCCGAGACTCCCTGTGTTTTCGGGGTAATAACCGCGGATACTCTTGATCAGGCCATAGACAGGGCGGGAACCAAAAGCGGGAATAAGGGAAGAGATGCGGCTATGACGGCGGTGGAAATGTGCAATCTGTATAAGATGCTGTAAAACTATTATGAACAAATAAAAACGAGGTGTTATGAGGAAACGTACCCTTTCCAGGGAAATAGCGCTTAAAATACTTTACGCGAGCGAAATAACTTCGGAACCCGTCGTGGAGTCTTTTGGAAAATTCTGGGAGAATGATGGTTTATATAGCGAGGAAGTGAAGTCGTACGCCGAGATGCTTGTCCTGGGAGTGGGAGAACATATGTGTGAGATAGATTCCGCCATATCGGGTTTCGCGGCTAACTGGGAGATAGGCCGTATGGCCACGATAGATCGAAACATTATAAGGATAGCGGCGTACGAACTGATGTTCCTTGAAGAGGTCCCGCCCAAAGTGGCTATAAATGAGGCTATTGAAATAGCGAAGAAGTACGGGGACAAAGATTCGGGAAAATTCGTTAACGGTATACTCGATAGGATAAGCCGGCCCAGATTCGGGGGGCAGGGAGGCGGAACGAAATAATGAAAAAAGACCTGAGCGGAAGAGCCGACCTGCATGTTCATACGACCTTTTCTGACGGTGTGTTTACACCTGCCGAGGTTGTGGAAAAAGCTTTAGAAATGGGACTTGGAGCAGTAGCCATAACCGATCATGATTGCGCTGAAGGGATACCTCAGGCTATATATGCGGCCCGGGGAAAACCGGTTGATGTGATCCCGGGTATCGAAATATCCGCCGCCGCGGGAGATAATGAAATACATATTCTCGGATATTTTATAGATCATGCGGATACCGCTTTGAATGAGACCCTGAGTAAAATGAAAGAGAACAGGGTTGAGAGGATAAGGAATATTCTTGATCTTTTGAAAAAAGAAGGATTTGACGTTGACGAAAGATCTGTTTTTAAGGACGTTGGGAGCGGAACTATAGGACGAATGCATTTGGCCAGGATAATGGTCGAGAATAGGTTTGTGAAAAACCATCATGAGGCGTTTGATAAATATTTGGGAGAAGGCCGTCCGTGCTCCCTGAGACATGTACGCCTGGATTTCACAAAAGCCATTTCCATAATAAGATCGGCCGGTGGAGTTCCGGTATTGGCTCATCCGGGAACCATGGGCAGTGATGAGCTTTTTCCAGATTATGTTTCATCGGGCATGAGGGGGGTGGAAGCGTATCATATAAAACATCATACCCCTGAGATCAACAGGTATCTTGCTATCGCTGAAAAATACGGACTGATCGTAACGGGGGGGTCGGATTGCCACGGTATGGCATCGGGACGCATGCTGATGGGAAGAGTGACGGTGGATATCGGGACAGTAGACATTCTAAAAGAAGAGTCGCGCAAAATACGTCAGCAGGGACAGTAAAATGAAAAACTGTGAAGCTGAGAGATATATGCGCCTTGCGCTTGATCTTGCCCGAAAGGGGGAGGGGAGAACACATCCTAACCCTATGGTGGGGGCGGTCATAGTCTCCGGTAAAAAAGTGATAGCCCGCGGATATCATCATAAGGCCGGTTCCGATCACGCGGAGATCATGGCCATGAAAAGCTCGAAAGGCCCGTTAAAAAACGCCGTGATGTTCGTTACTCTTGAGCCATGTGATCATTACGGCAAAACCCCGCCTTGCACAAGTTCTATAATCGAAAGCGGCATAAAAAAAGTATATGTAGCCATCAAAGATCCTAACCCTATTAATTCCGGAAGAGGTATTAGAAAACTTTTAAAAAACGGAATAGCCGTGGACGTCGGCATATGCCGAAAAGAGGCGGCTTATCTGAATAGAGCCTACATAAAGTTCATCACTAAAGGTCTATCATACGTCACCGTAAAACTGGCGCAGTCTATCGACGGTAAACTGGCGGCCCGAGACGGAACGTCCAAATGGATATCTTCCGCGGAGTCGAGACAGCTGGTAAAGAAAATGCGCGCTTACTCGGACGCGGTAATGGTAGGGATAAACACGGTTTTAAAGGACGACCCTGCTTTGCTGGCGGCAAAACGGCCAGGAAAAAAACCGGCGCGCATCGTTCTGGATTCAAGACTTAGAATACCGGAAAACTCGCGCCTCGTAAAAACCGCCGATATCGTTCCGCTTATTATAGTTACCACACCTGACGTGTCTTCCAAAAAATCGGTACGACTCGCTCGAAAAAGCGGGGTAGAGATAGTTATAGCGAAAAGTAGCGGCGGAAAAGTAGACCTTGAAGATCTTCTGAAAAAGATGGGCGAAAAAGGAATAGTGAAGATATTTTCGGAAGGCGGTGGAACTCTTGCGGGCGCTCTTATCGAGGGCGGCTTTGCCGATGATGTGGTATTTTTCATAGCTCCAAAAATATTGGGCGGCAATAAATTCTCGATTGGAGGAAAAGGTGTACCGGGCATAAAAGACGCTATAGTGATAGAGCGTGCCGAGATCTCGACATGCGGCGGAGATGTGGTGGTCCGTGGGAACTTGAGGGGCGAGGGGCAAAGGGGTAAGGGGTAAGAGATAAGGGGGGAGGGAGAGGGGATGTTTACCGGTATTATACGCGAGATCGGGAAGGTGAAGGGGGTTCGACGGAAGGACGCTTTTACGGAGCTTGATATATATTGCCCCAAGACGATTGAGTCTTCGGGTTTGGGCGACAGCGTCGCGGTTAACGGTGTCTGCCTCACGGTCTCGCGCAAAGGTGATCTTCTGTCTTTTGATGTGGTATCTAACACAACCCGAAAAACCAACCTTAAACGTCTTAAAAACGGCGACCTTGTTAATCTTGAAAACGCGCTGAAAATGGGCCAGGATATCAGCGGACATATCGTATCCGGTCATATTGACGGTGAGCGTAAGATCAGGAAAAATTTGAAAAATACTTCCGGACAAGTTTTAGAAATAGGCAAATTGGAAGAGGATCTCGGGCTTGTCGTTCCAAGGGGATCGGTAGCTATAGACGGTGTGAGCCTGACCGTGGCGGAGGATTTTAAAGACTTTTTCCGGATCTTTCTTATACCCTACACTTTGAAAGACACTACTTTGGCCGGAAAACGTCCGGGCAATTATGTGAATGTGGAATATGACGTCATGGGAAAATATGCCGCAGGGAGAAATATATCAAGCTCTTTGACCAGGGAAAAACTCAAAGAAAATGGATTTATTTAGAAAGTATCATAAAACGAGGAGGAGAAATATGAAAAAGATCGCTGTTATTTTGGTTGTGCTGGTTTCTCTGGCAGTTTCATTACATCAAGCCGAGGCCCAGACTGCGGCGGACAAGCTTGGAAGAGGACTTGCTAACGCTTTAACCGGCATGCTGGCTCTTCCATATACAATGAAGGAAGAGACGGACAATAACGGTATAATTGCCGGGATAACCACGGGGATGGTAAAAGGCATAGGCAATGTAATAGTCAGAGAGATTGTGGGAGTATATGAAATACTTACTTTTCCCATTCCCGTTCCCGAAGGCTACAGGCCCGTGCTTGACGATCCCGAATATCTCCTGTAGTAAGCATCTTCACGATCAGCGTCCTCGCTACAAGGGTCTGGTATTCCCTGCGAGGGACGCAAAGATCTTCCCGGCGAGAAGATCTTCGCTCGACGGACGACCTCGTTCCCCCGATGGCCCGTGCCATCCCTTCGCTCGGTTTCGCTCAGGACACCGCGGGGACCATGCCCACTCGGTCGTCCAACGCCCTCTCCGGGAATACCAGACCCTTGTAGCGTGACTGAATAATACTATTAGAACTTTCGCGCGCAAACTATTATGAGGATAGTGTAAAATTTCTTGCTGAATTTTATCTGTCTGAATGACACGGCTGTGGGGTTAGGAGCTTCATAGGGGGGGTACATACGGTATGTTTTGGACAGGGCCTCGGGGAGCTTGTTTTAGCTTGGTCTCCGAGCGTACCTTTAGCAAGCTATTAGAGAAAGAGCGAGGAGGAAAACAGCTCCACGTGGAGTGAGCACGGCCGCTGGAGCCGTGCGAACGTCCCTGCTGAGTTCAAGGCAAATAAGCGCGGCGAAATCCCGTGTCAGATAATGAACTCAAGCAAATGCTGG
>JBAYES010000005.1:0-63636 GCA_041667545.1 Candidatus Omnitrophota bacterium
TAATTAGCCATAAGGGGATCCTCCTTGTGTTTATTGGGTTTCAGAAGATTCAATTATAGCACAAGTTCTTGGATCCCTTTATTTTTTATGGTTTCTTACCGTTTTTCCCCGGACAGCAATGATACGAAGGGCTTCACCCGCCTTCGGCGGGTTCGCAAAGACGGGCGTTTGGACGCTATGTTTCCGTGGAGAACTGAAATGTTACGGGGGGTTTGTTATAAAAAAAATAGTTATTTAAAAATTTGTTGACCTAACAGCGTCGCTTCGTTATTATATATAAGTATTTACTGGCATAACGAAAAATTTTTAAAGTAATATTATGGCTAACCTGCAAAAAACAAAAACGTATATCTTCAAGAAGATATGCGCAAGTATTATCTGTCTGATCCTCGCATATGATCCGGCCTGGACATTATCCCCACCATTATTAACAAAGCCAATACAAATAAAGGTTTCTTCCGAGGAACTCGGAAAATCTACTGGGCAGGATGATGCGGGAAACATTACGTTCAGCGATGTTTTTGATGACACGGATAAGGCTCATATGATCGATATACTTAAATACGCCAAACATGAGATAGATGCCGGTTCTCTTGATCCTGAACTGCCGGTAGTTGCGCGTATAGTCGACAGGCACGGAAATACAGTAGTCACCAGCAGCAGAAAGGTAAGAGATATCAAGAGCAGATATGGGGTTAATGCTTTTCATGCAGAGGTTCAGGCTATCCGGGAAGCTGAAGCCAGAGGATTTAAGGACTGGTCAGGGGCAACAATGTATACCAACTTGGAATCCTGTTATAACTGTTCAAAAGCCCTGACAGAGTACTACGGGTTCGGCCGGGTTGTCTACGGATTGAAAGATACGACCCTTGAGGAGTCAGACGACTATACAGCGGGATACAAAAGAGAAAATGTTGTTTTAGCGGCATGTGACGATAAGGATATAACCGCACAACTCGAAACGTTATTCGCTGTAGCCCTTCAAAAACAATATAATCAGCCCTCCGTCAAGCCTATCATGCACGCGACCGGCCTTAAGGTTTCGGGAGCTTTTCGCGAGCTGTTACGAAAAAATTATGGAGAAGATGTCCAGATAGTGGCATTTAACGCAGACCTGTGGGTTGAAAAAGGGCGAAAAACTCCATGGATAGACCATCATGGCCAGGTAAAAGACACCGAAGAACGCGATATGTTCCGTCATATAGAGTGGCACAAGCAGAATTTGAACCCGGCCAAAAAACACCTGCTCGTAATAGTCGGCGGGTATCAACATGCCGCAGAAGCGAGAGAAAAGATAATAAACGATGATATTTTCGAACACGAAAAAATAATCATTTATGAGCAGAGCCCTGATTTTAAATGGTTAGAATCAGATTTTACAATTGATCCCGATGTAGACATGTCCCAATATTTGGGATACAGCCTGCATACGGGAACAGAACGTCGATTTAACAACTCTTACACGGTTGCCGCGATATGCCGGGCGATAGAAAAGAACATTTCTCTTAATGACCGGGAAGCCATAAATAACATCTACACCTGGGTGACATCATCTCCGAGTGATGATGTAGAGATCACACTGGGATCCCATCAAGTGATGATCGATATTCCCAAAGAGGGTCTGGCGGTAAGATATTTTGATCCCGCCGAGGCCAATATCGTTACGCCTTATTCCGATCTATCCGGACTTTTAACAAAGGTTGTCAGCTCTCGATTGCACAGGCAGGTCATAACCAGGATAAAAGCTTTGCCTTACACTTCAGCAGGCGCAGTGTATGGCGAGGAGTTGAGAGAAAAAGAATTTTACCCTGATAACAGCGCAATAATTGAGCAAGCCTACTCTGATCTAAGCGAAAACAGTTTTTCTGATGATGATCAAAGAAATATGGCCGACCTCGTCAGAATTGCTAAAGAAAAAATTGAAAAGGCTGAACTTGATAGCCGATTGCCTGTAGTGGCAAGGATCGTTGATAAGAATGGCAATGTGATCGCAACATCTACCAGAACTAAATTGAGTAAGCCAAGTAAATATGGAGTGAAAGCTCTTCATGCCGAAGTGTGCGTTATTCGTGAGGCAGAGGCCGCAGGATTTGCTGACTGGGCAAACGTGACGATGTATGTGTTGATCGATTCCTGCTACACGTGCTCTAGAGCCATTACGGAATTTTATCCTTTCAAACGAGTAGTATATGGTGTTGAGGATCCAACCCTTGCCTATCATTCCCGAAATAAAGAAGGTTACGCCGATAACGGAGTTGTATTGGTGGAATGTAGCGATGAATCTCTTCAACGAGAAATCCGATCCTTATTTAATACGATATTCCAGAACGAGCCGCGCGACACACCCTTAGGCCGGGAAATGATAGCCAGGGAAAAAGAAGCAGTAAAACATTTTCGCGATGAATATCAGGAAATTTTCGGTGAAGATATTCAGGTTACAACTTTTTCCGCAGATTTATGGGCGAAAAATAAAATGGACAAAAAAACCAATGAATGCCTTTTTGCGCATCTTGAATGGTTTAAACAAGACCTTAATCCCAATAAAAAATATGTGCTGTTGATAATCGGCGAGGGAACGCATTGCGAAGAAGCTCGCCGTAAAATAATCAGCGAAGGTATTTTTAAAGACGAAAATATATTAATATACAAGCCGAATATATCGCCGAAGGCAGTTAGTAGTAAGCCTGTTAAGTTAGCGATAATAGCGCCTCGTTCTATAAGAGGACACGGTGAAACTCTTCTCAATGCCTTTGGGGAAGTTGGGTCCGGTTTAGTAGAAGTTTCCATGGAAATACCCGGCCAGGAAGAAACAATATCGGCTTTTGCGGAGAGGATCAGGAAATCCGGCTACGACCTTGCCTTGGTCGCTCTTCATGGAGCGCACAATGAAGAACCGGTAGCTTTTGAGGATTTCGGATGCGACGTATGTCTTTTACCCATTCGCCCCGGGGAAGTTCTTCTCAGATCTCGCGAGGGAACTTACGACAGGGAAGCGTGGAACAGAATTTTTAAAAAGGCCCGAGCCGTAATACTTCTTGGGAAAGCCAGGATCCCGGACTACGATCAATTATCCGACAGGGTAATGGCGGTTCCTCTCGGGTTCAGTAAAATACCGGACTCTCCGGCCAGGGATAAACACTTCGAGGAAGGTGTTGTTATAGGGGCTCGGACCTTATGGTCAGAAATGCGAAGCATGTATGACATAAAAGCGCTTGTGCGTGAGATAAGGAGGCAGCAAGGGGATGGCAGCAAGACGTTCGGATACATCGCCGGGCGTTTCGACGAATACGCGCATCCCGAGACCCGGAAAATAGTCAATGAATTCGAGGAATTGAGGTCAAGTCCGGATTGTTTGATCTTGAATGCCGGGAAAATAGAAGAGGCCTACAAGAAAGAAGGAGGATTTAACGATCTGGCGTCATTCAAGCGGTGGATATCCGATAGACTTAAAGAAAAGGGGGCGATGGTAGTTATAGTGGAAGGGGATATCGAAGACGAAGAATTAAGAAGGCTGGAGGCTTCGATATTTGATTTCAGCAATGAAATGTATCACGAGATCATGCAGGGTTTTGCCCCGAAAGATGAATATTCCGCGGCCATCCACAGAAACGCCGGGCAAAGCATAGCAATAGGGTTTGATTCTGATGCTATACGTGACATGAAAGATGAAGGAATCGGCATTATAAGCGTACAGTATGAGGATAATAAAGCGGATTTTGCCGCGGCCGCAAAGGAGATGATCTGGTATATAACTAACCCGTCTGAATATTATGCCAGGCTTGAAAGAACCTGGAATGCTGCCCGGAACTATACCACCAAACATATGGGACAACAATATCTGGATGTAGTGATAGAAGCGTTACATAACAAGGACGCGCGGCAGGACGCTGTTAAGAATTACGCAGATTTCATAAACAAAAACAAATCTTTACTCCACAAACTGCTCGGCGAAAATAAAGAGGATACATTAGTAAGGGTTCCGATAGAAGCGATCGAATCTGTGGGAATAGACAATATAAGAGACTTCCTTGAGACATTGCAAACAGCGCCTAACGGGTATGTTGAATTGTTCTACATGACAGGTATCGACGAAATCCCAGGCAATATGTACGGAAAATATGGTCTGGAGAAAAAAGAATTGCCTAAAGAGTTCAAGCGCGCCAGAAAGAATACGATCACTTTGTTCCCGGCTTTTAAAGGAGAAGATATAGATCGATCGACCATAGGTTTAAGGCTTGGAAATGTTAACATCTCTCCGGACGATACCATTCTCTCCCCCATAGGACTGCAGAATGACCCCGCGGGCCTGATAAGGGCAACTATTTTTGGTCTGGCGATGATAGATGCGGCACGCTCCATAAAAGAGCCGCTGTGGCGTGTGAAGGCACAAAAACCCAAGGAATACAGGGCTCTAATGGATCGGATCCAGACGGCATTAGAATCTTATAAGTCTGTGTGCGATCCAGATGCGCCATTTGAGTTCACGCAGAGAGAAATGGAGGATATGTTCGGACTTATTTCGGGCGACATAAATTCCATAGTACGTTCCCTTAACAAGCTTATTAAACTTCTTCCCATTACACCGTTAAACGCCGAAGAATTACGCAAGATCTACGAGCGTACAAGGGCAGTTCTAATGGCCGCATAATTGCATATTGTCAAAAAAGCTCCCGTTTATCTCTAAAACCGCCTTTAGTCAACTTCCCTCAGGCAATTTCATATTTCCGCTGTAATGGGAATGTATGAATAGGAACAATCGTAGAGAGCAGGGCCGGATATTGCCGTTGACAACGAGGCGCGCATAGTTGCGGAGAATGTCAAATTCAGGTGTTGGTCCCAAGGGGCAACTATTGGAGTTTTTCAATGACCCACCAGTAGGCCGGAATGCCGATGACAATATTCAGCGGGAATGTGATGCCGAGGCTCATAGTCAGATATTTTGCCGGGTTTGCTTCGGGCAGAGCGTCCTTCAGGAGAGCGGGAGCGACAATGTAGGAGGCGGACGCGCAAAGTAATGTCATCAACAAACTGTCTCCGGGCTGGAATTTGAAAATATATGACAGGATCACAGCCACTATGCCGTTGAAGATCGGCGCGGCTATCGCAAATACCAACAAAGGCAGGGGGAATGAGTCCATCTGTTTAAAACGGCGCCCTACTACGGTTCCCATGTAGAGCAGGAAAAAGACCAGCATTCCGGTGAACATGTCCCCGCCGATAAATGCCGACAGAGGCGAGTCTTGAGTGCCGAGAGCAGTGAGCAGATACCCGATGGCCATGCTGCCCATCATTACCAGCATTGTTCCGTCCGTGAGGGCTTCGGCAATGATAGTCCGTGTAGATTTGCCTTTTTCTCCGGCATGAGCGGATATTCTTGCCATAATGATCGCGAAAAGAATTGCCGGAGTTTCCATAACGACCAGCGCAACTGTCATATATCCGCCATAGGCTATACCGGCTGAAGTCAAAAAGCCAGCGGCGGTTATATAGGTCAATGTGCTATTTGACCCATAAGTGGCGCCGATAGCCGCCGCATCAGCCGCGCCCTGGCTCCTGCGAAATATGAGATAGGAATAGATCGGCACGAGCGCGCTCATGGCTACAATAATTCCTATTATGATCAGCCCATCACCGAACATGTTAGAATGGTGTAAGCTCACTCCGCCCTTAAAACCGATAGAAAGCATCAGATAAAGGCTGATAAACTTGACAACCGAGTCGGGGATCGTGAGATTAGATCCTATAAGTGTGGCTATCAGGCCAAGCAGGAAGAAAAGAATGCCGGGGTTCAGAACAGAGAAGAATGTGTCCATAGTTTTGTCTGATCCTTGATCAGAGGGCTATAAGAATCGGATCAATTTCTTCCAGATCCAACGCTATTATAATTCAGGGCAGATCGATAACGCTTAATTCTTACGCGATAGGCCGCACTAAGTCTTCGGAACATTTATTGCGATAACCCTATCATTTTATTTATGCGCCCGGATCCATTGTGCCGCGACAAAAATATTTCCGGCTATGTAGTTCGGCTGTTCTATTAATTCATTTCTATGTTTTTTCCCGTGCCCTGTCAGGACATATACCGATCGCGCCCCTACGGAGACAGCCATTTCAATATCATGCGGATGATCTCCGACCACAAAAGATCGTTTTAAGTCAATATCATATTCTTTTGCCGCTTGCTTTAGAAAATAGGGGCTTGGTTTACGGCAAAAACAACGGTTATCCGGAAGGTGCGGGCAATAATATGTTTTTTTTATGGTGATGCCGTTTTCATGCAGGAGATCTTCTATCTCTCTGTTAAATAATATCAGATCAGCCTCAAAAAATATCTTCCGGGCAACCCCGGATTGATTGGTAACAATAAACAGCTCGAAATCATTCTGAACAAGCTTTAACGCATCAACGGCTTTGGGTATAAAGTGAAATTGATCCATGGAGCAAAAATATCCGACATCCTCGTTTATTGTTCCGTCACGATCGAAAAAAACCGCTCTTTTCATGCGCTATCCTCACTTTCTGGTTTTTAAAGATTCCCTGTGTTCCGCAAGTTTCTCACGCAGGACATCATCACTTAAAGACATTATCCGCGCCGCATATATGGCGGCATTTACCGCTCCGCTTGATCCTATGGCCATGCAGCCTACGGGGATCCCTTTCGGCATTTGTACGATCGAATGTAAAGCGTCTACTCCGTTCAACGCGCCTCCCGTCATCGGCACGCCAATAACGGGGAGTAATGTCTGCGCCGCCGCGCATCCAGGCAATGCCGCAGCCATTCCGGCGCCGGCAATAATAACTGAAAACTCTTTTTCATCCAAAGACTTAATATAATCATGCAGGGCCTCAGGATCCCTGTGGGCGGATAATACCTTAAAATCATATTGGATATCAAATTGCTTTAAGACCTCGAGGCCTTTTTCCATTTGCTCTTTGTCCGACATTGAACCGACAATTACCGCGACCTTTTTCATGTTTTTCTCCTTTTTTGTTATGAGCTCCGGCGAATATCAAACTACAGGTTCTCAATTTTGAAAACGCCCGTTTCGTAGTTGAATATAAAGAACTTTTTTATCGGGAGCGAATATTTCTTTTCCATTGCCCCGAGGTTCTTGAGAATAACGTTCCCGCGGGACTTTTCTTTAAAGGCGGGGAAGAATATCTGCCCGACCTTATTTTTGCCGTGCAATTTTCCCCGGCAGCCATGCGATAATGTCCGCAGCAAAAAATCAAGTTGTTGAAGACGTTTGTTTTTTCCGCCGGGGTCATAATCGATCGCGCATAATGACCAAACGCCCGAAAGCCCGAAAGAATCTATGATGTTCAACTCATTCGGCAGCAGCAGAGAGCTGTCTGCAAAAACCCCGAGAATATCAACGGTAGAGGCCGGTTTTTTTGCGGTTTTTTGTTTGTTTTGAAATATGAGGAGCTGATGCACCTCGCGCCATATTTTATGAAAAACCGCTAAGTCCCGAACAACTAATAAAAATAGCGGTTCATTCTTCCGATCCATCGATCCCCTCGCCGGCATTTATAGACCGCCTTTCATGACTTGTCCATTATCGGCAAACTCGATCTCCTCCGTCCCGGCTAACTTCTTAAAAATATCACGATAGATCATGGATGTTTTTGCGGCTATTTCCTCGGGTAATTCCGGGCCGGGAGGTGTTTTCCGCCAATCCAAAGACTCAAGATAATCCCGGACATACTGTTTGTCCAAGCTCAACTGCTCTTTTCCCGGCTGATATGAGTTAGCAGGCCAGAACCTTGAACTGTCGGGGGTCAGGACCTCGTCGATAAGCACGACTTTATCGTTAATGAGGCCAAATTCAAACTTGGTATCCGCGATCAAAATCCCCTTTGTTCCGGCAAATTCAACAGCCTCTCTATAAAGGCGCAATGAAATATCCCGTACTTGTCCCGCGAGATCATTTCCGAGTAAAGTCTCAGCTTCAGCATAACTTATATTCACATCATGCCCGACAACCGCTTTAGTGGAAGGAGTAAATATCGGCTCAGGCAGCCAATCGCATTTTTTTAGTCCTGAGGGCAGAACATGACCGCAAACTTTTCCCGTTTTTTGATAATCCTTCCATCCCGAGCCAACCAGAAACCCCCGCACAATACATTCGATCGGTAAAGGTTTGGCCCGATATGCCAGCACGGACCTGCCTTCAAGGATGTGCCCAAAATCACTTAATAATTTATTACCCAACCCCATGTTATTTATATCGGTTGTTATCAAAGGGTTTGACACCACATGTTTTAATTTGTTAAACCAGAATAATGAAATTTGATTGAGAACCCGGCCTTTGTAAGGGATGGGGGTAGGCATGACGACATCGAAGGCGCTGATGCGGTCGCTTGTAACCAGCAAAAGCTTATCTTCGTCTATAGCATAAATGTCTCTGACTTTACCCCGGGCTATTAAAGGCAGAGGCAGATCTGTTTCTAAAACAACTTCGTGTTTTTCCGTCTTGATGCCCATATTAACCTCCTGTTTGCGTTATTGCGCGACATAGTCCGACCTTTGTAACGGTCTTCTTAATAACAAGCATATTAGAACGGCCCCGATCAGCGCCAGGGCGCCGGCAAAATTGAAAGCCGATAGATAACTCTTGGTCGTGTCATGTACCATGCCCCCTATCAGCGGACCAAAGAAACACCCGATCCCGTACCCGATAAAAATAAACCCGTAATTAGCCGCGAAATCCCTTCGCCCGAAATATTCCGCCGTTAGCGCGGGATAAACGGCTAAAAATCCGCCGAAGCACAGGCCTATTGCCATAGACAGCGCATAAATAACGGGCAAAATCTCAGCATGATATAAAGCGAACATCATTAGCGATATCAAAGTAAATAACAAAATAAGGGTTTTTTTTCCGCCCCAAAGATCAGACGCGTGACCAAATACGATTCTGCCGATACCGTTAAAAACAGACAAAATAGTCAGGGCCAACGCGCCTTGCATCGCTGTAAATCCTTTATCTGCAATGAACGCTATCAAATGGCCTATAGTCATCATCCCGGCGACCATGGATATGAAATATGTAAAGAACATTATGCGGAAAGAATTGGTGAGGAGCATTTCCATCGGGGAAAAAGCCGCGTTGGTTATTTTTACGCCATTTTCCGAATTGTTCGATGCGGTTGGAGGTTTTAAAAATTGAGCCGCGGCGGTAATAATAAAGCCGAACACTATACCGGAAACCGCCATTGTTGCCCGCCATCCATACGCGTCGATCAGTTTTGTCATAAGAGGCGACAGAAATGCGGTTCCAAATCCGAAACCGAACACAATGATACCCGTTATTAAACCTTTTTTGTCGGGAAACCATTTGATCCCGCTGGCAACGGAAGGCATATAGCTTAATCCCGTACCTATTCCGCCAATAAGTCCGTAGCCGAGGTACAGCCCGAGCGGCGTATGAGCAAAAGAAGCCAGTACCCATCCCGTCCCGACAAGGACGCCCCCTATGCCGGCCGTTTTATGAGATCCGATCTTTTTTTCCAAAAGCCCGCCGATCACCATAAAAACGGAAAAAACCAGAAGAAGCAGCGATACCGAAAAGGATATTTTTGCCCGGCCCCATCCCATTTCCCGGTCGATGGGAATTAGAAAAACACCCCATGAGTACGCTACTCCCAGGCACAGCATAATAACGACACCGGCGAGTACCACCGGGTAATTCTTTGATCTCATTCCGCTGCTCCCCGTTTAATGTCCTGAAACCTGCAAAATCAATTCAACTTTCCGTATCCTCTAATCATCGTTGATAAGAGGGTTAGCGGGAATAAGCCCGTTGTAATCGTCTATATTCCCGCCTTGCATGCAGCATTCAATGATCTTTTTGCCCCGCGGATCAATTTTTTCTTTGAGGAATTTTAACAGTTCCCGATGAAAGAATTCAGTGAGGAGCGCGGCTCCCTTATCATACGCTTCTTCGCCGACTTCAGGCTGACGATCGACCCGGAGAAACCAGTCGCCGATCATTTGTCCTTCGATCATCATAGAGCGAACGGCGTAACCCAGAAGGGGACAGCGGGCCGGGACTAACTGCTCGCTGGGGAATTTTGCCATCCCCCTGCGGGCGAGATATTCGCGGGCGATCCATTGGGGCATAAAACCAACTTCCCAGGCCCCAATATGCTGGTTGGGGCAGAGAATATAACGTGTGTCTGTATTGGAAATGAACTGGTCGAGCAAAAGATTCGCCTGTTCGATGAAAGAGCCGGGAGCGAACGGGCCGTAGGAGCCGACTCCCTCAGAGCTCATTCCTTGTGTCTGGATGATGCTGGGATTGCCATACCCGCGAGGCGCGACAAGCCGCCACAGCCATGCCAGGGATGGCGGCAGAAATTGCAGCATTCCAAGTATGCCATAGGTGGGATTCTCTTTTGTAGAGGGCGGCGTTCGAACGCCAAAACTTCTTACATCAATAGTTGCCGGGCCGTTCAAAATATTCGGGACAACATCCCTTGGTATTATGACCCGAGGATTGGGACAGGGGATACCCGGAGCATCTTCGACATGTTCCCAGATCAACGCGGTAGAGCCCGGAGCGGCATCAATATTTAAAAAAAGCAGAGGCCTTGAAGGATGAGTTGTAATTTTCTCCAAATGAGGATCGGTGCCGTATTCTGTAATGTGGTTGACCCTGATAAACCAGGCGTCTTCGGCGTCGATCAGAGCCAGTTTCCCGTTTTTCTTCTGCAAAGAGGGAAGACATAAAGCCATGTCGTCATTAACGGGGCGTAATTCGCAGGCGCGGGGCAAAATGATATATCGCCTTTCTCCCGTGCTAAGATTTTTGCCCAAAAGAATGCTTCCGTCATGCTCGCGGTGGAGATTTTCCAGCATTTCGCTTTTTCCGCCGCCGCTCGCCCCTTCGTGCATAATGGAGACTTTGTTGTCATAGGGAGTGATCACCTGCACCGTCGAACAATGGGCTGTCACCCAATTTTCCCGTTCACCCAGATTGATCAGCATGCCGTAAACACCTTTTTTAGCGCTGGGGCCGGGATAAAGGTTATAACTGAACATCTCATACAAATTATTTAAACGGTTATGCACAACAACTTGTTTGCCTTCAAAATGACTATGACGGAACGGAGGAGCGACATAGATGACGGCCTTCGGCTCAAAATTTTCCGGTAATTGGTCTGGATCAAGTATTCCCTGTAATAAGGCGAGTCCCAGCGCGAAAAAACCGGCATTGGAAGGCGCAACCACAACACTTTCAATACCATTCTCTTCAAAGCCGGCATTAAAGAAATATACGGATAGCTCTTGCGTTTTTAACCAATCAAACGTTTCCCGGCGAACTCGATGAAAATCGCTTTTAAAGCGCTCCTTGTATAGGCTTTTATTTGTTGGAAGTTCATCGGCTATCACCATGCATTCAGGGTCTCTCCTGCGCATGTACGGCTCAACATAATTGGCGGCAATTCCGTTGCGTACCCGGCAAACACGGGCTTCGAGAACAGTTCCTTTACCCGGAACATCATAAGCCACATCATGCCATCCGTTCTTTTCGTCGCGACAGGCCAGATCTACGAGCATGTCCGCGCTGCTCGCGATGGTATAGGACGGGCAGTTGGACAAAACATCCGCCGCTTCCGGCGGTAACTTAAATTTATTCAGATCTTGCATAAGACTCTCCTTGTATCACCTCAGTTCTCCGCAGTAAATTCCCGCGCCGTCGTCACGAGGAGCCCCCGAAGGGGGCGACGAAGTGATCTCATAATATGAAAATATTTCAGAGAGGGATTGCTTCGGCCCTATGCCAAGTCTGCCGAAATCCTGAGCCATAGCATTTATCACGATACGAAGGGCTTCACCCGCCTTCGGCGGGTTCGCAAAGACGGGCGTGGGTACGCTACATTTCCGCGGAAAACTGAAATGTTACCTCTCCTTAATTAATATCGACGCCACGCTTGACTTTCGGGCATTTGAAGTATATTATTGAACTAAGCATTTGTAAAATAGATAATGTATATGCAAAACATTTAAAATATCTATGATACCTTTTAACTACCATCACCTTTACTATTTTTATGTCATAGCCCGGGAAGGTTCCATTGCAAGGGCCACCGAGCAGCTCAGGCTTGCCCAGCCGACATTGAGCGCTCAACTTAAGCAATTTGAAGACTTTTTGAAGGTAAAACTGTTCATCCGGGACAACAGAAAACTAATTCTTACCGAAGAGGGCCACAAGGTCCTTTCCTACGCCAAGCTGATATTCGACATCGGGCAGGAACTTAAAGACCGGATGGTCGACCTGAAACACAAGGGCAGGCCTCATATAAACATAGGGGTGGGAAATTTTGTGCCGAAGACCTTGATAGATCTGTTGCTGGATTTTATTCTACAAAAACAACCGGATACCTTTATTCAGCTGGAAAAAGATAAAATGCCGAAACTTGTTCAGGACCTGGAAGATCATGCCATTGATATCGTTTTAACCGATACTCCGTTCGAAACCCCGTTAGGGAAAGGATTTCACAGTAAATTCATCGGCAAGATACCTGTTGTATTCTGCGCCCATGCCAGGCTGTCCAGAAAGATCAAAAATTTCCCCAAGGATTTAAACGGGCAGCCTTTCATTTTGCCTGCAATGCCTAATCAAATTGCCTATAGAATAAAAGAATTCCTTTATGAACACCATATAGAGCCGAACATTATCGGTGAGATACAGGATATTGAGACGGTAAGACGCCTGGCATTAAGAGGGTACGGCATTGCCGCGATCAATGAATTGACTATTAAAGAGGCCCCGAGCAATAAAAAACTGGTTATTCTCAACAAAAACTATAAGCACACTATTTATGAGAAAGCGTACATCATTACAAAAAAACGCAAACAAACCCTTCCGATAGTAGAATTAGTTTTAAATAATTTTGTATTCTCTTGACCTTTCAAAAGATATGTTTCTCGATTTTGGGGGATTGACCAGCAAAAACATCGCCTATTTATTACCGTGAAAGGAAGCGGAAAGGAACATATCCGTTGAAGGGAAAGGGGCAAAAGTTAAATATTAAGACTTGACCCCATTGTATTCCTGTATGTATAACCGGAGGTCAAGCCCTGACCCCGGCTTCGTAGGCGGCGAGAGCTGAGGGGAAGGGGGATAGGGCTCTTTTGAGAACGCCTTGTAAGTGAGCGATGCATACTCCGTAATTGGTCACGGGTACTCCGTATTTTCCGGCAAGATTTATCCTGCTCAGCATTTCTCTTCTGTTTATCATGCATCCGCCGCAATGAATGACGAGCTTGTATTCCCCGAGTGTTTCAGGATAATCTTTACCCGCGTATACATCTATCTGTATGTCACAGCCCAGATATTGCCGGAGCCACCGGGGTATTTTAACCCTGCCGATATCGTCTTCCGCCGCGTGATGAGAGCACGATTCGGCGATGAGGACCTTGTCGCCCTTTTTCAATTTGTCTATGGAACGCACTCCCTTCACCGCTTCGGTAAGGTCACCTTTATATCTGGAAAAAAGAATAGAGAATGTCGTACATTTCACTTCGGGAGGGGTGTCGGCTACGAACTTCATAACTACCTGGGAATCGCATATGGCGAGATCCGGCATTCGGTTTAAAATTGAAAAAACGCGGCTGTATTCTCTTTCTTTGACCACAAGGGTCATGGCGTCGTTATCAAGCGCGTCCCTTATAGTCTGGACCTGGGGGAGTATGAGCCTTCCTTTGGGCGCCTGCAGATCTATAGGCACCACCAGCACCGCTATTCCTCCCGGAGGAATAAGGTCGCCCACTAAAGGAGGGGGTTTTAAAAAATCAGACGGAACAAGATCTATGAGGTTTGCTTTTAGACCGTCAACGTACCGGTCTCTTTCGTATATATTTACGCTTGAAACAAGCAGGCATCCGGATGTCTTTTCCTTTACCAAAGATATAAAGTTTTCATCGGGATAGTTAGCATCTATTTTGTTTATGATGCCTATTAACGGCGTTCCTTTCTGTTCGCATTCACGCAATACGGTCTCTTCGAAATGTCCCCACATGTCCGATTCTAAGATCAGACATACGATGTCGGCTCTGTTGAAGACTTTGCTTGTTTTCTCCAGCCGTTTTTCCCCCAGTACGGAGTTGTCATCGATGCCGGCGGTATCGAGAAAGATCACCGGGCCCAGAGGAAGCAATTCCATGGTCTTTTCCACTACATCGGTGGTGGTCCCCGGGACCGGACTTGTTATGGCTACTTCCTGGCCGGCTATCATGTTGAGAAAACTGGATTTTCCCACATTGGTCCTGCCGAAAACACCTATGTGAAGCCTTAAGGCCTTAGGAGCTTTGTCCATTATCCCTGTACCCCAGTGACATTAGATTTGCCGGTGATAAGATATCCCGCACCTTTTCAGCGCCGAGTTTTTCATGCAGGAATTGTTTTATATCCTTTCTCCCCGAACATGAGAACTCATTTATAAGCTGTTCCACTTTTTCATACCCCAAATGGGGGAGAAAGGCCGTTATTATGAGCGGGTTATCGGCAACGTATTTTTCACAGATCTTTTCATCAGCTTTTATGTTTTCCACATGCCGTCCCAGCATTTTGGACGTTCTTTCCAGTATGCTGAGAGCTCCCAGGATGCCGTATGAAAGAAGAGGCATGAACTCATTTATCTGCAGACTGCTTCGGGATGCCGCCTCAAAAACTATCCCTATATCGGCGTCGGCTTTTATCGCGCCCTGCAGAGCGCATTCAAATATAACGGGATTGACTTTGCATGGCATTATGGATGATCCTCCCTGTACTTTCGCGAGCGATATTTCTCCCAGGAGGCTCAATATTCTGATGTCATTGCATATTTTTATTATGTTGGAGGCATGAGCCCGTAAGATCCCCGCCACCTCTACGAACGCGTCACTGTTAGCCGTCTGGTCCACGGCGTTCTCGCCCCGGGTAAGGCCGGCTCCCGTTAGTTCTCTCAGCTTGTCTATAACCAGAAAAACGTATCTTCTGGGCGCGGTCAGACCCGTTCCCACAGCGGTGCCGCCTATATTGACCTGTCTCATTCTTTCCCGGCAGTTAAAGATCCGCCATCTATCCCGGGCTATAGCTTCGGCGAAAGCGGAAAATTCAGCGCCCAGTGTCATCGGAACGGCTTCCCTCATTTCTGTCCTGCCGGTCTTGACTATACCGGCAAATTCCTTTTCTTTTATTTGGAAGGCGCCCTGGAGAACTTCTATTGACGAGCTTAGCGTCCATAGCCCTTCCAGGACCGCAACCTTGACCGCGGTCGGATATACATCATTTGTGGACTGGTGCATATTGACATCTTCGATGGGGCGCACTAACAAATACTCCCCCTTTACTCCGCCGCCTATCTCTATGGCCCGGTTAGCTATAACCTCGTTCATGTTCATATTGGTGGAGGTCCCGGCGCCTCCCTGAAGGGCGTCAAGAGGAAATTCATCAATATGTCCGCCTCGTATTATTTCATCACAGGCCTTTAACATCATATCCGCTTTCTTTCTTTCCAGATAACCCGCTTCCAGATTGGCCAGACAGCATGCTTTTTTTACGGTGGCCAGGGCCCTTATCAGCAGAGGGCTTGTCCTCGAGCCCGATATATCGAAATTATCCAAGGCCCTCTGGGTATGTATTCCCCATAACCGGTCTTTTGGGATGTTCTTCTCGCCGATATTATCTCTTTCGATCCTGAATTCCATATTATTAAGTCCTTTTTTTGCCTGATGCGAGACGGCATCGCGGGGACCCGGTTCTCAGCTGGCATTTTAACTGAATTCGAAACCCTGTCACAATACAGGTCGGATCAAAACCGTATTACTCGATCTGTCAGGCATGTTCCATGACGGAGTTGTTGCAGTCCTTCACTTAATCATTTTATCTTTAAATCGCCGTTTTTCAAGCAAAATAGGGATCGCGGTAACATTTCAGTTATCTGCAGTAAATTCCTGCACCGTCGTCACGAGGAGCCCTGTACCGTACGGTACAGGGCGACGAAGTGATCTCATAATATGAAAATATCTCGGAGGGAGATTGCTTCGGCCCTATGCAAAGTCTGCCGAAATCCTGAGCCTCGTATGTTCCCACGAAACGAAGGGCTTCGGCCCTATGCAAAGTCTGCCGAAATCCTGAGCCATAGCATTTATCACGATACGAAGGGCTTCGTCACTCACTTCGTTCGTTACTCGCAACGACGGGCGGTAGAACGCGGAGTTACTGCGGAAGACTGAAATGTTACCAGGCAAAACAAATTGACAAATATTTTCGCTTGCTATATATTTGTATATGCGGATACAAGAATATATTGGAGGCTTAATGGAACAATACATGCAATTATTCAGGGCCCTTTCGGACGCGACTCGACTCAGGATCATGGTTTTGCTTTCGGCGGGGGAAAGATGCGTTTGCCGGATAGAGGAGGCTTTGGATCTTTCGCAGACAAAGGTCTCGCGCCACCTCACGGTTTTAAGGCAAGCGGGCCTGGTAAATGTTAGAAGGGACGGATTATGGATGTATTACTCGCTTGCGGGAGCAAAAAACCGTTTGGAAGAAAAGATCTTTACCTGTTTTAAAGAATATCTCCGGAAGGAAGAAGGGTTTAAAAAAGATCCGGGAAACATGAAAAAATGCGGTCCCAAAGACCCGTTGAGACCCGGGACTAAATCAAAGAAAAAGCGTCGCGGCAAAGGCAGATGAAAATGGAAAAGATAATTTACGAAGAGAGAGATCTTGGTTTTTTCGAAAGATATCTGACCTTATGGGTTATTGCCTGTATCGGAGCGGGCATTTTTACAGGCAGGGTCGCTCCTGATCTGGCGGCATTTTTGGATTCCCTTGCGATCTATGCGGGCGGCGCTCCGGTTGTTTCTATCCCTATAGCGGTCTGTTTATTCTTTATGATGTATCCTATCATGGTCAAGATAGATTTTGCCGAAGTGGTGAAGGCCGGAAAATCCCCAAAACCTGTAGGCCTGACATTGTTCGTGAACTGGGCGGTAAAGCCCTTTACGATGTATGCCGTCGCGTTCTTATTTCTGGGAGTTCTTTTCAGGGGATTTATAGGGGAGGAAGCGGTTGATCTTGTCAAATTACCTCCGGGATCCGCGGATTGGGCTATCGGATCTATCAGAGGGTCGGGTACGGTGGTTTTTCATGAAGGCATAAAAATGCTTCAAGTGCCTTTGTGGCGAAGTTATTTCGCGGGCGCCATTCTTCTGGGCATTGCTCCCTGTACCGCAATGGTGCTCGTATGGGGGTTTTTGTCGAAGGGGAACGACGGGCATACTCTTGTTATGGTGGCTATAAATTCTTTGACCATGCTTTTGCTGTACGGGGTCTTGGGGGGATTCTTGCTGGGGGTCGGCCAGATGCCGGTGCCCTGGGAGGCGCTTTTATTGTCTATCGCGATCTATGTGGCTCTGCCTCTTGTTGCGGGATATTTTTCAAGAAGATGGATAATTTCGAGAAAGGGGCTAAGCTGGTTCAATGAAAAGTTCCTGCACCTTCTTTCCCCGGTATCGATAATAGCACTGCTTATTACTCTTGTTTTGCTGTTTTCTCTTAAAGGAGGAGTGATATTAGCTCAGCCGCTGACCATTCTTTGGATAGCCGTTCCGCTGTTCATTCAGACCTGTTTCATTTTTGCCGTAACGTACTGGATGGCAAAAAAATTAAAGTTACGATATGAAGACGCCGCCCCATCGGCATTGGTGGGAGCCAGTAATCATTTTGAGGTGGCGATAGCGACAGCCACAATGTTGTTCGGCCTTTCATCAGGCGCGGCATTAGCCACGGTAGTCGGAGTTCTAATAGAAGTCCCGGTAATGCTTATGCTTGTTAAAGTTTGCCTTAGGACAAAAAACTGGTTCGCGAACTAATATAGAGTTCTGCGAAATGCCTATTTCTCGTCATTGCGAGGGAGCGAAGCGACTGAAGCAACCTTATAACCTGTTATATTTATTGAGATTGATTCGGCCATCTACTAAGTCTGCCGAAATCCTGAGCCATGGCATTTATAACAATACGAAGGGCTTTGTCACTCACTTCGTTCGTTCCTCGCAAAGACAGAATAAAAGTCTATTTTGCAGAATTCTCTAACTAATATCATAAGGGGGAAAGGTGGAAAAAACAAAAATACTTTTCTTATGTACGGGCAATTCCTGCCGGAGCCAGATGGCGGAAGGCTGGGCAAGACATCTCAAGCCCGATACGGTTGAAGCTTATTCCGCCGGAATAGAAACACACGGGCTCAACCAACATGCCGTAAAAGTAATGAAAGAAGCCGGTGTTGATATATCCGGGTATAAAAGCAAGATGGCTTCGGAACTCAAAGACATTGAGTTCGACTATGTTGTCACGGTTTGCGGTCATGCCAATGAGACCTGTCCTTTCTTTCCGGGGAAAGCCAAAGTTGTTCATGTTGGATTTGATGATCCGCCAAAATTGGCGAAAGAGGCGAGGACGGAAGAAGAGGCGCTGGGGCACTATAGAAGGGTCCGGGATGAGATAAAGGATTTTATAAAGAACGTTCCCGAAAATTTGAAAAAATAAGACGGCGGCCATTTATTTGAGACTCGGATCAGATCGGACCCGAAAATATCCGCAAAGATAGTGTAACATATTGTGGGTGCTTTCGTGGGTCGTTGCGAGGAGCCCCCTGTACCATATGGTAAAGGGCGACGAAGCAATCCCATCTCCGCAAATAACACCTTTCTATATATCCGCGCCGGGGCTATAATAAATTATCCGTTACTTATTTCCGGAAAAATAAAATTCATATCGTGAAAAAGAGGATAGTCTGAGAGATGGATGCCTGTAAACTGCTTAAAGAATACTGGGGCTATGATTCATTTCTGCCGTTCCAGGAGGACAGCATCAAAGCTGTTATGGAAGGCAGGGACAGTTTGACCATACTGCCCACGGGCGGAGGGAAGTCGTTGTGTTATCAGCTTCCCGCTCTTATATGCAAGGGCATGGCGGTTGTGGTCTCGCCGCTGATATCCCTTATGAAGGACCAGGTAGATAGTCTCAAGGAGATGGGGATATCCGCCGATGTCTGGAATTCGAGCCTTACTTTTGAAGAAAGAAGATCTGTTGAAGCGAGGATCAGGCGGGGAGAGATAAAGATCCTGTATCTGGCGCCGGAAGGTCTTAGGAACTCTTACACTAAAGAATTGCTGCATTCATCCGATATCTCTTTTTTTGTTATAGACGAAGCGCATTGTGTGAGCCATTGGGGGCATGACTTCAGGCCGGATTACAGGTCGGAACTGGCATCATTAAAAGAGGATTTCGCGGGATGCGGTATACACGCCTTTACCGCTACCGCCACAAAAGTGGTCCAGAGAGATATAGTAAAACAGCTGAATTTTAAAGACCCTGTCCTGCTTGAGGGGTACATGGACAGGCCCAATCTGACCTATCGGGTTAATTTGCGCGAAGGGGATAATATTGCCGGGATAATCTCCATCTTGAAGACCCATGAGGGCGCGCCCGGGATAATATACTGCAGAAAGATAGACGACGTTAACAAGTATTCGCAGCAGCTTAGAGCGCGCGGGTTCGATAATTTGAGGTATCACTCACAGCTCAGCGAAAAAGAGCGGCATGACAACCAGGCGGCTTTCAAGAATGAAAAGGTCAATCTTATGATCGCGACAATAGCTTTTGGGATGGGAATAGACAGGTCCAATATCAGGTTCATAATACACACCAATATGCCCAAAAGCACCGAGTCTTACTATCAGGAAGTGGGCCGGGCGGGAAGAGATAATCTGCCTTCTTATTGTTATATGTTCTATGCCGCTAAGGACTATCGGGACCATATTTACTGGATAGAGCAGGACACGGAGAGGGGGGATATAAATAAGGCCAAGCTTAATGAGATATACAATTACTGCGCGGTCCCGGGATGCAGGCACAAGGCGCTGGTAGAATATTTCGGCCAGGAGTATAAACAGGACAAGTGCGGAGCCTGCGATCATTGTCTGGGAGAGATCGATATGGTGGAAGACGCTCCGGGTATCGCCTCCGCGATAATTAAATGTGTCGCGGCTGTCAGGAGGTTCGGAGGCGGGCATGTGGCCGATGTGCTTTACGGCAAGGAAACCGACAAAGTACGGCAATGCGGCCACCAGGACCTGGAAGTGTTCGGCGCCCTGAATAAGGCGCCTTCGGTGAAATATATACGGAACATGATAGAGCAAATGGTAGGCCAGGGCATCCTGGCGAGAGAAAGCGAATACCAGACATTGTCCGCAACTTACAAAGCCCGGGATATTCTGAATGGAACGGCGGCCCCGGTTCTGGCGAAACCTCCGGTTATCCAGAGAAAAAAAGAGATAATGCGCGGAAGAAAAGAAAAAATAAGGGAATTTTCCTCGCATTACGACACCAACTTATTTGACGAGTTAAGACAGAAACGTTCGGAAATAGCGCAGAAAACGGGAAAGCCCGCTTATGTGATATTTCACGACCGGGCGTTAATGGAGATGGCCTCGCGCAAGCCTTTAACGGAAGAAAGTCTTTTGTCCATAAGCGGAGTAGGAGAGGCGAAACTCAAGAAATACGGTGCCGTCTTTCTTGAGATCATCAGGAATTCCGAAGAAAGGGGTCAGGGATAAAAAAGAACTTGACAATGCCGGGCGATGTGTTAGAATTAACTAACTTTGTAGCAATAAACTAACAAAAAAGGACGATATGGGCGGCAGATCAAAAAAGAACCTGAGTTCGCATATGGAAGATTACCTTGAGACCATTTATGTCCTTGATAAGAAGAATGAAGCGGTCAGGGTAAGGGATATAAGCGCTTTAATGGATGTGAAAAAATCCAGCGTTAACAATGCTGTCGGGGTGCTTTCCCGGAAGGGCCTTGTAAAACACGAGAAGTATGGATATGTGGTATTGACGGACGAAGGACGGAAGGTGTCGGCTGTTATAAAGAAGAGGCATGATCTTTTGGTAAGGTTTTTGGAAGAGATACTGGGGATAGACAGGAGCACGGCCATCGAAGACGCCTGCAGGATAGAGCATGTTATAAGTCCCGTTACGAACGAAAGATTAAGAAAATTTATAGAGTTTGTAGATACCTGTCCTACGGGAGAAAAACCGGAATGGCTGGAAACTTTGTACTATTATTTTGAAAAAGGCGCTCGCCCGGAACGATGCGGGAAAAGGAAGATAAAAAAATAAATTTTTTTGCCGCAAAAAGTTAGATTATACTAACAAAAGTAGAGTAGCTTTAGAAAAAGGGGGCAAAAGCTATTTTTGCAGAGGTGGAAAAAGCTTAAATTCTCTTAGGGGAAATATGTAAATGGAAGGTAGGAAAAGAAAGATATGGATGTAAACAAATATAAAAAAGAGAAAAGAACGGATAGTATTCATGAGGAGATACTGATGTGTGTAAGAAATATAACTTTCGGGGAGGTGGTTATAACTGTACATAATTCAAAAGTAGTCCAAATAGAAAAAAAAGAAAAAAAGAGGTTTTAGGTAAAAGTTACCGCACAAGCGGGACTTAAATAGAGCCATAAAAACTGTAGACCGACCGGACAACCGGAGTAGTCAGGTAGAAAGAGAGTCGGGGATGCAGTTTAAAAATAAGTTAAAATGTTTTGCTGTTATGGCAATGTCAACAATGTTAATAAACAGCGCCGTTTTTGGCGATGATAGCGATCTTAACGCGGAAATATTACGGGAAATGAGGAAGATGAGAGAGCTTGTTAAGTCCCAGGGGGAAAAAATAGAACAGCTGGAAGTTAAACTTAAGCAACAGTCGAAAGAGATTACCACAAGCCGGGAGAGAACCGATAAGAAAATAAAGGATCTGAAAAATGAAGATGTGTCGAAACATTTAAAAAGGGAATTGGCTCTTCTCGGGGAGTTCCCCGGAGGCCTTGAAATAGGCGCCGAAGCGACATTTGTAGGGCAGGGTGTGACGAACGCGAATAATGCCGGCGCCGCAGACGGAAGAAAAGACAGATTCGACGGATCCTATTCCGCCGATATAGAAATAGCTAACAGGTTCGATGATTACGGGATGGCTTTCATCCTTTTAGAAGCGGGTCAGGGCGACGGCGTGGAGAGAGAGCTTACGGTTTTAAGTAATGTCAACCGCGATGCCGGGAACTCCGGAGCCAGCGTAGACCTTTCGGAAGCCTGGTATGAACATTCCCTTTTTAACGGAAAGATCGCGTTTACGGCAGGTAAAATAGACGCTTCCAATTACATAGATACAAATGAATACGCCAATGACGAGACGTCTCAGTTCCTCGGGCATATGTTCCGTAATTCTGCTGTTATAGGATGGCCGGATGATAATGCTCTGGGGTTAAGGGCTTATCTGTCTCCTGAATTCACCGATTTTCTGGACATTGAGCTGGTTTATATGGATGAAACGGGAGACTGGGAGAATCTTTTTGATAACCCGTTCCTGGCCGCTCAGCTCAATTTAATGCCGGCTAAAGTGTTTGGGTACGACGAGGAAATGTGGGGAGGCAATTACAGGGCTCTTTTCTGGTACAACGGGGCCGCTCATCCAAAAATAAAAGAACCGGATCTTCTTAAACGGGGAAGCGTAGGGTTCGGGTTCAGCATGGGTCAGAAAATAACAGATGTTTACGGCATTTTCGGAAGGTTCGGATGGGCTTATCCTGAAAGGAACGATTTCGCGTATGACTGGTCTTGCGGCGCGCAGATGACGGGTAAGTACTGGAACCGGGAAGATGATGTTATAGCCATAGCGATAGGCCAGGTAATTCCGGGGAAAGACTACAAGGATGTCAATGACCACCACAAGGCCGAGACGCATATGGAGGCCTATTATTCTTTCAAGGTCAACGACCGCTTGACGGTTTCCCCGGACATACAGATGATATGGGACCCAAACGGGGGCGGGACGGATATGGGTAAAGACCGCAATATGATATTTGTGTATGGGGTAAGATGCCAGGCGGCTTTTTGAAAAGAAATATCGATGATAAGGCAAGGGAGATTCAACATTAGCGTTTTGTATGTTTACGGTATCTCCAGCGGACACTATGTTAAGACTTCCTCTTGACATGTTCCGGCGTGGCGTATTATAAGACATTTATGGAGAGCAAGAAGACTCATAAGGAAAATTTAACTGCGATCAGAAGATCGGAAGATCAGGGAAAATATTATCAAATAAGGGAGCATCTATGATACTCAGGATAATGGGCGTTATCATGATGCTTTTCGGATCAGTGGGGCTGATAAGCCCGCGTATGTTCAAGGCACGTTTGCAGCGGAGAATGAACTTCAGGGTAAAGTTCATCGTATATGGGTTTATTTTAATTTTCGCGGTGTTCATATTGATAAGCGTGGTAAAAGTACAAGGAATGCTCTCCAAGATCGCCGGACTTGCTGGGCTTGTTATTACGATAAAAATTGTTATGCTGGTAACGTCGAAAAGTTCCGAGAGATTGTCGATGTGGTTTGAGAAGAGGCCCCCGATCTTTTTCAGATTGTTGGCGTTTATTGTTTTTGTAATGGGGCTCATGCTGTTTTTTGCGTAAAGGAGACGGCGTAAAGAGGACAGGCTGCTTTATTCTCCCAGTTTTTCAGGAGAGAATAAAGCAGCCTGTCCCTTTTATTACTACCTTGACAAAAGATGGAACGGCGTGTATAATTGATAATGGAAACCGTTTTCAATAACGAAAAGGAGAGGATATGCCTGGAAGAGGAAGGGTTAGGCCGAGTGGATGGGGAGGAAGGTTCAGGGGGTGCGGGTACAGGATGACGGTGCCGAGGCAGGCAATAGTTGATGTCCTTAGTTCCACCGATAAGCATCTCAGCGCTGAAGAGATATATATGAAGATACACAATTCTTACCCGAGTGTGGGTCTTACCACCGTTTACAGAACTCTTGAAGTACTTTCCCATATGGGTATGGTATCCAAGTTTGATTTCGGCGACGGCAGGGGCAGGTACGAATTGAGAATGGGAGATAAAGACGAACATCATCACCACCACCTGATATGCACTAAATGCAAAAGAGTAATAAATTACACCGAGTTCATAGATGAGGAGTTGGACTTTCTCAAAAGAGCGGAAAAAGGGCTTTCCAGAAAATATAATTTCGATATAAAGGACCATATGATACAGTTCTATGGGTTATGTGAAAAATGTAAATAGTAAAAATAAACGGAAAAGAGTTCTGCAAAATGGACTTTTATAACGTCTTTGAGAGGAACGAACGAAGTGAGAGACGAATCGATCTCAACAAATATAACAAGTTATAAGATTGCTTCGGTCCCCTGTACCGTACGGTACAGGGTCCCTCGCAACGACGTGAAAACGCTATTTCGCAGAACCCTAAAAATAACGGAAAAATAAGGAGGTGTGTTATGCCGGGATATGATGGAACAGGTCCTATGGGCATGGGGCCGATGACAGGAGGGGGCAGGGGTTTTTGCGCTGTTCCCGGTTCGGACGGTTACGCGAGGCCGCGTATCGGCCGTTTTTTCGGAAGAGGCGGAGGCCGCGGCAGACGTAATATCTATTATGCTACCGGGTTAACCGGGTGGCAGAGGGCGGGAAACCCCGCATATGCGGGGGCATATCCATACGCGGCTCCCACGGTTCAGGATGAAAGGGATATCCTGAAGAACGAGGCGGAAATTCTCAAAAGAGAACTTGAAGACGTCCAGAACCGTATTGAGACGCTTGAAAAAGCCCAAAACGACCAGTAAGGACAGACAAGGGAAGAAGGCCCTCTGTGCGGGGTCCTCTTCCCTTGATCCGCAAAAGGTAAAAGGAGAAAGGTATGAGAGTAGCGATATCTACAGATGGCGGAAGTGTATCCGCGCACTTTGGCAGATGTCCCTTGTTCACGATAGTGGACATTGAGGACGGCAAAGTAGCCGGCAAGGATGTGGTAGAGAACCCGGGTCATCATCCCGGATTTTTACCGAAATTCCTTCATGAAAAAGGAGTGAATTGTATTATTGCCGGAGGAATGGGGCAAAACGCCATCAGCTTGTTTTCACAGCAAAAAATCGAAACGGTGGTCGGGGTCGGCGGAAAGATAGATGATGTGGTAGAGAAGATCCTGAAGGGCACTCTTGTCGGCGGAGAAAGTTTATGTAAACCACGAAGCGGAAAAGGATACGGTCTGGATAAAACAGTGTGTGACCATTCTGAAAACGATCAAGGATTCTGAAGAATGGATTTTTATTCCGTCGTTGCGAGGAACGAACGAAGTGAGTGACGAGGCAATCTCAACATACACAATAAGTCATGAGGTTGTGTCGGTCGCTTTGCTCCCTCGCAATGACGTGAATTTGCTATTTTTCAGAATTCTGAAAACGATCATTAAAGGAGGATAATAAGATGAAAGTGTGCGTTACTTCACAAGGAAAGAGTTTGGATGCTCAAGTGGATCCACGGTTTGGGAGATGCCCGTATTTTATTATCGCGGATACGGATACAATGGAGTTTGAGGCGGTCCAGAACCCGAATGTAACCGGGATGGGCGGCGTCGGGGTTCAATCGGGGCAGTTTATGTCGGAAAAAAAAGTTAAGGTCGTTTTAACGGGCAATGTGGGGCCAAACGCTTTCAGGACTTTAGAAGCCGCCGAAATAGCCGTAATTACCGGTGTTTCAGGCAGTGTAAAAGAAGCCATTGAGCGGTATAAAAGCGGAGAACTAAAGTTGTCTGATGGAGCCAGCGTTAACTCAAAATTCGGTATGGGCTGATACTGAAAGAGGGGGGATCATGACCGCAAAAGTAGTTGAAGCTAAGTGTACTGGGTGTGGAATTTGCGCGGAAGTATGTCCGGTCAATGCTATAAAGATCCAAGCAAGAAAGGCCGTGGTTGATGAGAAGTGTATAGGGTGCGGGGCGTGTGAAACACAGTGCCCGGCAGGGGCTATTATAATTTGCTAATATCAGGAGGAATGAAAATGCCTATGGGAAATGGAATGGGGCCGTCCGGACAAGGTCCGGGAACAGGTAGAGGTATGGGGAGAGGCCGAGGAAAAGGAAGAATGGGAGGTAATCTTCCCGGGTCCGGCCCGCAAGGTGATTGCAGGTGTCTCAAGTGCAACTTAAGTGTGCCTCATAATGCCGGAATACCTTGTTACGATATGAAATGTCCCAAATGCGGCGGGGCGATGGTAAGAGAGTAAGATATATTGGGAAAAAAATGTTTTTAAAAGGGGATAAAAAATGGACAAAAAAACGGATATTCTGATAGTGGGCGCGGGACCCGCGGGAGTTGTATGCGCCGGAACAGCCGGGAAATATTATCCGGGTAAGAAAATAACAGTGCTAAAAAACGTTGAGAACGGTGTTGTGCCTTGCGGGATACCTTATATGTTCTCCAGCTTAAAAAGTTGTGACGAGAATATGGCAGGAACTATAGCGCTGGAGGAAAAGGGCGTGGAAGTATTCGCGGCGCATGCGGAAGCGATCGATCGGGATAAAAAGATGTTGAGGACGAAGAACGGAGATGACTATACTTACGAGAAGCTGGTTCTGGCGACAGGGTCTTCGCCCGTAGTGCCTCCGATCCCGGGGATAGATAAGAACGGGGTTTACCCCATATACAAGGATATGGATACGCTTAAAAGAACCACCGAAAGTGTTAAAAAGGCGAAAAAAGTGCTTATAATCGGAGGGGGGTTTATAGGGGTGGAATTCGCTGACGAACTTTCAGAAGCGAGTGACGTTAATGTATATCTTGCCGAGATGCTGCCGAGCATATTGGCTAATTCGTTTGACGCGGAATTCGCTGACCTTGCTAAAGAAAAACTGGAAGCGAAAGGAGTAGAAGTCCTTACCGGCGTAAGGGTCGAAGAGTTAAAAGGAGATAAAAATGTTGAAGAAGCGGTATTGTCGTCCGGCAGAACAGTAAAAGTGGACGCTGTTGTATTGGGGATAGGGGCCTCTCCCAATACCGCTCTTGCGGATAACACGGGTCTGGATCTGAGAAAAGGGAAAGGTATCTGGGTGGATGAATATATGAGAACCTCTGATCCCGACATCTTTGCTGTCGGGGACTGCGCCGGGAAAAGGGATTTTTATACCCGGAAAGATACCTTGGTAATGCTGGCTTCTACCGCGACTGCCGAGGCGAGGATCGCCGGGGCGAATCTTTACCAGCTTAAAGTCGTTCGGGAAAATAAAGGGACGATTGCTATTTATTCGACGTATGTTGACGGACTGGTGCTGGGTTCGGCCGGACTTACTGAAGTATCGGCCAGGAAAGAAGGGTTTGAGATAGTTACGGGATGCGCGGAAATGATGGACAAGCATCCCGCCGCGATGCCGGGCGCTAAAAAGATCAAGGTCAAGCTGATATTCTCAAAACACTCGGGGATCATAATGGGAGGACAGGTCGCGGGAGGTATGTCCGCGGGTGAAATGATAAATACCATCGGAATGGCAATCCAGCAGAGAGTTTCACTTTCAGAATTGGAGACTTTACAGGTGGCGACACACCCCTATCTTACGAGCGCGCCCACGATGTATCCGCTTGTAGTAGCGGCTCAGAACGCTCAGGTGCTATAGCGGACATATTTTACACCGTGACGGGATAAAAAATCTGAACAGATCGATCGGGGATGGAATGGTTAGACACGCAGCCGAGGCCGGCTGAAAGGGAGGGTTATGCTGGACAGAAAAATCGAGGAGATCGAGCAGGACGAGCGTTTAAAAAAGAACTTATCGAAGATAAAGAACAAAGTGATAGTCATAAGCGGTAAAGGGGGAGTAGGGAAGACCACAATGGCGGTCAATTTAGCTTACAGCCTGGCTCTTAAGGGTAAGAAGACAGGAATACTGGATGTGGATATTCACGGACCGAATATAGCGAAGATGCTGGGAATAGAGAGTTCAAAATTAACGGCATCTGAAAACGGAATAGAGCCTGCGAAAGTTATGGATAATCTAAAAGCCATAAGTCTGGCGTTGATGATATCGGATAAAGACCAGCCGATAATATGGCGCGGACCGATGAAAATGATAACTATAAAACAGTTTCTATCGGATGTTGACTGGGGTGAACTTGACTACTTGATAATAGATTCCCCTCCCGGAACGGGCGATGAGCCGCTTAGTGTTTGCCAGCTTATTCCCGATATCAACGGCGCGATCATCGTAACGACCCCGCAGGATGTAGCGGTCCTGGATTCCAGAAAATGCGTCGGGTTTGCCAGGCAGTTAAAGATACCGTCCGTAGGGATAATCGAAAATATGAGCGGTTTTGTATGTCCGCATTGCGGGAAAGACGCGGATATTTTTGGAAAAGGCGGAGGGGAACAGGCGGCATTGGATATGGGAGTTGAGTTTCTGGGCAGGGTTTCGATAGATCTATTTATAGTCAAGTCCGCGGATGAAGGCAGGCCTTTTGTACATTTCAACAAGGAAACTGCCGCGGCCGGGGCGTTGGGAAGGATAATCGGAAAGATCGAGGAGTGGGCCAAGTGAAGACTTATCTGGACTGTATTCCGTGTTTTTATAAACAGGCGCTTGACGCTTCGAGAAAAGCCGGAGCGAGCGAGAAGACCCAGAAAAGGATACTGGATGAAGTCGCGGCTGTAATGTCGAGACTTTCTTTAAAGGCATCGCCTCCTGAGATAGCAAAATATGTATATGCCTTGGTTAGTGAGTTTTCCGGGACAAAAGATCCTTATTCGCGCGAAAAAGTGCGGAGCAATGAACTTGCCCTTGCGTTTTACGGCAGGTTAAAAAGACGGATGGTTTCATCCGGGGATAGATTATTGCTGGCGGTGGAACTGGCTATCGCGGGAAACATAATTGACTACGGCGTAAAGAACACACTGGATATTGACAGTGAGCTTGACACAATAATAAACACGGAAGATGAGGTCATAAAAAAGGAAAGAAAATCCGTGTTTGATTATCCCGGGTTCAAGCGCGCTTTACAAAAAACAAAGGATATTCTGTATTTAGCGGACAATGCCGGAGAAGTTGTTTTTGACCGCATCCTGATAGAGGAGATCAAAAACATGGATAAAGATAAAAAAATAACTTATGTCGTTAAAGAAAGGCCCGTTATTAACGACGCGTTGATGGAGGACGCTGTTTTTTGCGGCATAGATAAGATAGCCGATCTGGTTTCAAGCGGGTCTGACGCTCCCGGAACGGTACTTTCTTTTTGCTCGGGCGAGTTTCTGGCCATGTACAAAAAGGCCGGAATGGTCATAAGCAAAGGTCAGGGAAATTTTGAGGCACTTTCAGGGACCGAAAGGCCTGTATTCTTTTTGTTCA
The DNA here is from genome assembly GCA_041667545.1 of Candidatus Omnitrophota bacterium. Classification (GTDB taxonomy): domain Bacteria; phylum Omnitrophota; class Gorgyraeia; order Tantalellales; family Tantalellaceae; genus SLID01. Next base: position 29,251 of record JBAYES010000005.1, read on the forward strand.
TGGCAAAATGTCCGGTAATTGCCAGGGATATCGGCTGCAAAATAGGAGATGTTATTTTAAAACGCCATAAGGGAAAAAGATAAAGGGAGAGGGGATCATGAAATACACCCCGGGATTAACGGATAGACAGATACAGGAAAATAACGATATTTTTAATCAAAGACAGGATCTTTACAGGGCAAAAGGGCTGGATTTTCTGAAGTTCCGGAGGTTTATACTTGATAAATCGGGAACATTAACAGGAAACATTTTAGATGTCGGATCCGGGAGGGGAGTAATGGCTCTTGCCTTGGCGAGGGCGGGATATAGAGTCGTTTCTATAGACAAAAATGAGGAAATGCTGCTGACAACAGCGCTGAACCTTGCCTATGAAAATCTACTTCCCTTGGCGGAACTTCATGTTATGGACGCGTATTCGCTTGAGTTTGCGGATGGCGGATTCGACAATATTTTTATAGTGGAAGCATTACATCACATCGAGGATATTGACGGGTTTTTTTCAGAGATTGACCGGGTATTATCTTCCGGAGGAAAGCTCGTGGTCGCGGATTTCAATAAGAAAGGAATGGAGATAGTGGATCTTGTTCACGGCAATGAAGGGAACAAACACGAAAATTCATTTGTGGGACAGGAGGAAGCGAAGATCTGGGTTGATCGCAACGGGTACAGGGTTAGAAGTTATGAGGATGAGTGTCATTGGGTTTTAATAGCTGATAAAAAGTAAAATATTTTGACCTTAATAAAGGCTTGGATCAAGATGGAAGACATGGCGCGATTAATAGCGTTTGGACCGGTTCCCTCAAGAAGGTTAGGGCAGAGTTTGGGGATAAATAATATTCCGCCAAAGAGCTGTTCATATTCTTGTCTTTATTGTCAAGTTGGGCTAACCCGCGACATAACTACAGAGAGAAAAGAGTTCTATAGTGTTAATGATATTTTTTCTAAAGTGGAGGGAAAGATACGCGGAGCGAAACGTAAAGGGGAGGTAGTTGACTATCTTACTTTTGTCCCGGACGGAGAGCCCACTCTGGATATCAATCTTGGTCGAACAATAACAATGCTCAAGCAGTTTGGGATAAAGATAGCTGTTATAACAAACGCTTCTTTGCTGTGGAAAAGTTCTGTCAGGGATTATCTGTGCCTATCTGATTGGGTCTCTGTGAAGATCGATGCTGTCAGCGAATATTTGTGGCGAAAGATCAACCGGCCTCACAGATCCCTGGAACTTGATAAGGTATTGATGGGAATATCGGAATTTTCAGATGTTTTTAAAGGAGAACTGGCAACGGAAACTATGTTGGTTCAGGATGTGAATGATAGCGATGAAGAGATCAAAAAGATCGCGGAATTTATATCTAAATTAAGATCCTCGACAAGTTATATCGGCATTCCCACCCGTCCCCCGGCGGGAAAAGACGTAAAAGCTCCGGGAGGGGATACGGTCAACAGGGCGTACCAGCTTTTCAGGGAGCGGGAGATAAATGTTGAATATCTCATAGGATACGAGGGGAACTCTTTTGCTTTTACCGGAGATGTTGAACAAGATCTCTTGAGTATTACAGCGGTGCATCCGATGAAAGAGGAGGCGGTAGGAAGATTTTTACTCAAAGCCGACGCGAATTGGGAGATCGTGGAAGGTCTAATAGAGTCTGGAAAACTAATGAAAGCGCGGTATAGAAATCAGAATTTTTATATGAGGAAAATATGAAAATTACCGGGACCCGACCTTATGATAAAGATGGGCTTAAGGCTGATGCTGTAAAATTTTTACAAAAAAATATTATCTGAGACAGATAAAAACAGGCGAAGGCAAGGGGAGAAAATGATGAACATAGTGATTTCAAGCGGAAAAGGCGGGACGGGGAAAACCTTTATCTCAACCAATATCGCGTATGTACTTGCAAAAAAAGGCGAAAAAGTGAGGTATCTTGATTGTGATGTGGAGGAACCGAACGGGCATCTTTTCCTTAAACCCGAGATAACTAAAGAGGAAGATGTTGTTCTTATAGCCCCCTCCGGAGTTGATGAAGAAAAATGCATAAAATGCGGAAAGTGCGCAGAGGCATGTAATTATAACGCCATAGCTGTTATTAATGGCAAAGTTCTGTTCTTTAACGAGCTATGCCACATATGCGGAGGTTGTAAAATAGTATGTCCCGTTAACGCTATTGTTGAAAAAGACCGTAAAATAGGGGTTATAAGGCACGGTAAAAGCGGAAAGATAGATTTTCATTACGCGCTTTTAAAAACAGCCGAAGGGGGGATGTCGCCACGGCTTGTGAAAAAGGTAAAAGAGTGCGCCGGGGAAGGGATAAATATCCTTGATTCTTCTCCGGGAACGGCTTGTCCGGTCGTGGAAACGGTAAAAGACGCGGATCTTTGTGTTCTGGTCACCGATCCGACACCTTTTGGGATAAACGACCTTAAGCTGGCGGTGAATATGGCCAGAGAGATAGGGAAGGAGCCGGTAATTGTGGTGAACAGGGCGGAATACTACAATAATGACCTGAAAGACTATTGCGAAAAAGAGCAGCTGGAAATAATCGGGGAGATCCCTGACGACAGGAAGATAGCAGAAATATATTCCGTGGGCGACATTGTCACGGAAAAATTGCCGGAATATGAGAAGGTCTTTGAAGAAATGGTTTCCAGGATCATAGAACGCGCCGGGGCAAAAATACCGGTGAAAAAAAATAAAACAATTGAAGACGCGACCGAAAGACCCAAGCAGGATCCAGAGAGAGCGGAAAAATATAAAATACCCGAAGGGGGAGTTAAATCCAAAGAACTGGTTGTAATAAGCGGCAAGGGAGGGACGGGGAAAACGTCTATTTTGGCCTGTTTCGCGTCTTTGAGCAAGAATGCCGTTATTTCGGATTGCGATGTTGACGCGGCTGATCTTCACCTCATTCTTAGCCCCGAGATATTGCAAAGAGGGGATTTTAGCGGAGGCCTGAAAGTCGAGATAATCGGGAATAAGTGTACCGGATGCGGAAAATGTAAAGAGGCCTGCCGATTTTCGGCTATAAGAGAGAAAATGGAGGGGGGGAACAGGAGATTTTTTATTGATCCGGTCGCCTGCGAAGGATGCGGGGTATGTTCCCTTGTATGTGAAGATAATGCCATAAAAACAGACGACGCTGTTAACGGAGAATGGTTTATTTCAGAAACTCGTTTCGGACCGATGAGCCACGCGAAACTTGGTGTTGCCGAAGAGAATTCGGGAAGACTTGTAACTTTGGTGAGGGATAAAGCGGCCTTGCTTGGCCATGAATTTAAAAGGGACAAGGGATTGATAGACGGATCGCCGGGGACGGGGTGTCCCGTAATAGCTTCTTTGACAGGATCGGACTACGCTCTCATAGTTACCGAACCAACTGTTTCAGGAGAACATGACATGAAACGTGTTTTGGAACTGACAAAACATTTCGGGATACCTTCCGGGGTCGTAGTAAATAAATATGATCTCAATCCGGGGATGACCGATAAGATAAAAATCGTAAGCGGGGAATATAATGCCGAATTTATCGGGGTTATTCCTTATGACAAGGTAGTTACAGAGGCTCAGATGAAAAAACTGTCGGTTGTTGAGTTCTCAAAAGGGCCTGTAACGGAAAGTATAGAAAAAATATGGATGAAGGTATCTGAAATTTTTAAAGAACGGCAACCGGGAAGAGGCGCAAATGAACGATCATAAAACGATAAATGAGGCAAGAATGATTTTGGGTCTTGGTGAAAGCGCGACGATCCCCGAAATAAAAGAGGCCTATAGAAAATTGTCCTTGAAATACCATCCGGACAAATGCAAGGAAAAAGACAAAAAAAAGTATGAAGAAAAGTTCAAAGCATTGAATGCCGCTAATGAAATTCTGGTGGAATATTGCTTGAACTACAAATTTTCGTTTAAAGAAGCGTATGGCAGGGAGGGCCGGAAAGGCGGACAGATGAGTGACCATTTAAAAAGGTTTTATGACGGATGGTGGGGTGACATAGGAGAGGGAAGAGAATGAAGGACATCTTTGGAAAACATTCCCGGAGGTACGACGCGTGGTATGAAAACAACAAATTCGCGTATTTATCAGAGCTCGAAGCTATAAAGAGGTTTTTGCCGAAAACGGGAAAGGGTCTGGAAATAGGCGTTGGAACGGGAAGATTTGCCGGTCCCTTAGGGATAAAATGGGGGATAGATCCTTCGGAAAAAGTTTTGAAAATAGCCCGGGAAAGAGGGGTGCGTGTGCGGAAAAGTCATGGGGAAAAGTTGCCCTTCAGGAACAATACTTTTGATCATGTGGTTTCTATCGTTACCTTAAGTTTTGTAAGATCTCCCGCAAGGGTAATTCAAGAAGCGGAACGAGTTCTAAAGAGAAACGGAAAAATTATCATAGGGATAGTCCCGCGGGAAAGTTTTCTCGGGAAAAATTACCTGAAAAAACGGGGACTGTTCTACAAGGCAGCGAACTTATTGACACCCGAAGAGGTTAAAGATTTTTTGAAGGCATCCGGGTTCGAGGATATTTCGTTTTGTCAAACCATTTTCGTTTTACCGTCTAAAATGAGATCGGTCCATAAGGTTTCGGAAGGTTATGCGAGAGGCGGTTTTGTAGTGATACGAGCGAAAAAACACGACAAGGGTCAAAAAACATCTAGCGACGATCTCTATAGGAGGGAAAAGCATGAAAGACCTGATTAATGATTTTTTGAAACAGAAAAGTTTTGCTGTTGTGGGGTCATTTAGGAGTGAGAGCAAATACGCTTATAAGATCTTAAAGGATCTGGTAAAAAAGGGACACGAGGTTTTCCCCGTTAACCCCAATTTAAGCGAAGTGGAGGGGAGAAAGTGTTATAAAAAACTGTCAGATATACCTTCTAAGGTCGATGTTGTTGATATTGTTACCCCGCCGCCTGTTACCGGGAAAATAGTAAGGGAATGCCTGGAAAACTCCATTAAAAGAGTGTGGCTTCAGCCCGGGGCTGAAAGCGAGGATGCAATAAGGTTCTGCCGCGATAATGGCATAGACGTGATTTACGGGATATGTCTGATGTTAGAGAGTGAATAGAGGGCAGGATCCGCCCTGCTCTCCGGATATCTGGATATCCTCCTCAAAGGATGCGAAAAAGATGCTTATTTTTAACGCGAAAACCGGTATAGCTGAAGATGTAGAACCTGTAGTAAGGCCTGAGGCTGAATGGAAAAAGATACTTACCCCGGAACAGTACCGCGTTACCCGCAAAAAGGGGACAGAGGCGCCATTTACAGGTAAATGTGAAAAAGCCCGGAGCGGAGGAATATACAAGTGTATTGCCTGCGGGACTGACCTTTTTAGAGCAAGAGCAAAATTTGAATCCGGCACAGGATGGCCCAGTTTCGGGGAACCTGTTTCCGAAATGAATATAGTGGAACAACCTGATAACAGCTTGGGAATGAGCCGCATAGAAGTTATGTGCGCCCGATGCGGCGCTCACATGGGACATGTGTTCAGCGACGGGCCTTTTCCCGCAAAGAGGCGATATTGCATAAACTCAGTAGCGGTAAAGTTTGTTCCGGAAGATAGCGATAAAAATAAAAGAGAACCGGCCATTTTTGCCGCGGGATGCTTTTGGGGAGTGGAAGAGACTTTCAGGACCATTAAAGGCGTTGTCTCAACAATAGCGGGATATGCGGGCGGGAAAACTGCCGGACCGACATATGAGGAAGTCTGTACGGGCGGGACGGGACATGCCGAGGCCGTGAAAATAGAATATGATCCTTTATTGATATCCTATGATGATCTGCTCGATGTGTTTTGGCGAATGCATGATCCGACAACTCCGGACCGCCAGGGCCCGGACAGAGGGACGCAGTACCGCTCAGCTATTTTCTGCGCCAATGAAGAGCAGAAAGACGCGGCTATAGCGTCGAAAGAAAAACTTGCAAGATCGGGGCTATACAAGCACCCTATAGTAACCGGGATAACCTTGTCCTCAGAGTTTTATCCGGCCGAAGAATATCACCAAAAATATTACATGAAGCGCGGCATTGAAGGCTGTTCACGTTAAGCTGCCCGGTATATTTTCTCCGGGCCGAAGCAATCCCTCTCCGAAATATTTTCATATTTTGAGATCACTTCGTCGCCCCCTTCGGGGGCTCCTCGTGACGACGGCGTAGGATTCTACTGCAGAAGACTGAAATGTTACGAATGGTCTAAGCTTTGAAATATTAAATATTAAGACTTGACCCCTAAAATTTCGGGGAGGGTAGTGTATACTCATATGATATTTTTAGGGTATAATGTGGATGAAATTTTTTTTGGGAGATAATAGAAAATGAAGGGTTTAACAATATTGTCGATATTCTGTTTGCTTGCGGCGGGCCTTTTTGTTCCTGTAGCGGGATGCGATGAAAAGAATGATACGGCAAGTATTTTTTCAGTGTCCGGAGATGTAAAAGTAATAAGAATGGGCAGTAATATCGGCCTCCAATGCGAAGAAGGGATGAACATAAAACCCGGAGACTGGATAAAGACCGGCGAGGGTTCTTCCGCTACGCTTTCCTTCGATAATAGCGCGGACAATATCATAAAAGTCCAGGAGAACAGCCTCGTTGTTATGAAACTCGACGGATATTTTAAGGTACAGCTTCTGGACGGTAAAATAAACGCTATTCTTGAGAGTGTTCAGCAGGAAGAAACTTTCAGAGTCCTGACCCCCTCGGTAGTTACCGAATCCACAAATTCAGGATGGGCGCTTTCCGCGGATGGGAATTATTCCACCGTTGTTGTTGTGGACGGAGAAGCTTATGTGTGCGGTATCAACGAGGACGGGTCGATAAGAAAGTCCAAATTTGCCGTTCAGGAAGGGTATGGACGAACCACGAAAATGTATCAGGACCCGGCGGATCTTACGGCGGCGCCTGAAAGCGTAATGAAATGGTTCAAGGACCAGGTTCTTGAACATCACCTTGCTAAGGTCATGGCGAAAAAGGCCGAAGAAAAGGGAGTGCCTCTGGCAAGAGAGTCCGAAAGGCAGGAACCGGAGGATGCCCCGGAAGAGTTCCAGCCCAAGGTCAAGCAAAGAAGCGAGAGAAGAGAAGGCACAAAGGGAAAGAACGTTGCTATCATAGACGGAGAAGAGGTAAGCCTTTTGGAATATATTTACCGCAAAAGGTTGGAGCAAGAGGAAGGCCGGTGATAAAGGCTGCACAGAAAGGTTTTTTATGAGGCAAGAAAGATGAAAAATACAAGTATCAGGCTAAAACTGTTCCTTACGACCATGTCGATCCTTGTTCTGACCGTAATGATAACTTCCTACGTTAATGTAATAAATTTCAGGTTCATGTACAGAGAAGCTTTGCTTGAAAGGGCGAGAGCCGATGCCCATGATATAAGGAAAGGAATAGAACAAAGCCTTAATTATTTTCATCTTGATAATTTTTCGGATATGACGGCTTTTTTGAACCGCCACCTTAACGAAAATTTCAGTTACGCATATGTGGCTGACAATGACCTGAAAATATTGTACCACACAGATCCCGGTGAAGTCGGCGTTGACCTGAAAGACGAGACTTACTCCGGACTGGATCTGGAGAGCGGGGCTAAAAGTAACATCGTGGCTACGGGAACGTTCTATGAGATGGTCATACCTGTGATAAAGGATTTCGAAGTGATAGGGACCATACATATAGGGATAGAGAACGACATTGTAGATTCTAAAGTAAGAACAATGATAATCCAAAACGGCGCCATACTCCTTCTGGCTATATTTTTGTCCATATTCGCCCTATATGCCCTTCTGGAGAGAAATATTACAGCTCCCATTACCCGGCTTGCCGGAAAAGTGAAAGATATAAGCGAGAAATTCGATCTCGGAATGCGCGTAAACAACCGGGAAAAAGGCGATGAGATAAAAAAGTTCGAGTTGATGTTCGATACCATGGCGGAAGAGATAAGGATGAAGACCGCGAGCCTCGAACAGGATATAAAGAGGCGGGAAGAAGCGGAAATGAAATTAAAAAAGAGTTATAAGGAATTAAGCGTAACTTTCGAAGGAAGTATAAGGTCCCTGGCGACCGCGATAGAAAGCAGAGATCCTTACACCGCGGGGCATCAGCAGAGAGTGGCGGAACTTGCTTGCGCTATTGCCGGAGAAATGAAATTGTCGGAATCGAAAATAAGAGAGATATATTTTTCAGCCATGAGCCACGATATAGGAAAAATAGGCGTTCCCAGCGTTATTCTGACAAAAAAAAGCCAGCTCACCGGGGAAGAATACGAAATAATAAAAACCCATCCGCAGATAGGGCACGACATATTGAAAGAGATAGAGTTTCCATGGCCGATATCGACTATTGTCCGGCAGCATCACGAGAGGCTGGATGGATCGGGATATCCCCTCGGGATAAAGGGGGATGATATACTTTTGGAATCGAGGATAGTGGCGGTAGCTGATGTTGTTGAGGCTATTACTTCGGAGAGGCCCTATCGCGCGGCTATGGGTAAAGATGTCGCCATGAAAGAGATCTTTGATTTCAGGGGAATAAAATATGACGCTTCGGTAGTAGATATATGTTTGGATCTTTTCCGGAATAAGAATTTTGAGTTCAAGAACGAACGAAAAATATCGGCTTCCGAATAGTCTTATATTTTCAGATATTCCGCGGCGGGATCGCGGCGATCGACGGAAAGAATTTCAGGCGCGCGTATTTTACCACTTTGAAAAAAGGAAGGACAGCGGTGAAGTTCAGAAGCTGGATGTCCCGGGAACCCCGAGGGGCTATAGTCCTCATACATGGAATGGGCGCGGGCACGGAAAGGTGGGAAAGCCTCGCGCGGTATTTTCTGGCAAAGAATATCTCTTCCTATGCTCTTTCCCTTCAAGGTTTTGACGGGACTCCCGGCGAGAAAGGGTATGTGGATAGTTTTGAAACTTACCATGCCGATATAAAAGAACTTTTTGATGCCGCGAGGCGGGATGTTCCGGAAGGGCGCATATTTCTTCTCGGGGAAAGCATGGGAGCCGTTATTGCCTTTGATATCGCTTCCCGGCTTCGCTGTCATTTTGACGGATACATACTTATTTCTCCGGCTTTCGGCAGTAAACTGAAGTTTTCCCCGATCACATATCTCGAGATCATGATATCTATGGCGGTTTTCCCCAGAAAACAGTTCCGCATGCCTTTTACCCCGCAAATGTGCACGAGCGACAGCGATGAATCTGATAAAATAAATAAGGATCCCGCGGAACACCGGTATGCCACCGGCCGTTTGCTTTGGGAAATATTCAAAAGACAGGTTACGGCCCCGATATCGGCGCGAAAAATAGATTCAAAGATTCTTTTTCTTTTATCCATGAACGATGAAATAGCCGACCCCAAAAAAAGCATTCAAATATTCAAGAAGATCAAAAGTGCCGATAAGACCATTAAGACGTATCCCGGAATGAGGCATGCCCTCTCGGTGGAAGCTGGCAGGGAAAAGGTTTTTGAGGACATATTAGAGTTCTGCGAAATGGACTTTTATTCCGTCGTTGCGAGGAACGAACGAAGTGAGTGACGAAGTAATCTCAATAAATACAATAAGTTATAAGGTTGCTTCGGTCGCTTCGCTTCCTCGCAATGACTTGCAAACTCTATTTCGCAGAACTCTATGAGACGTATATGAGTGGAGGGAGTGGGGTAAGAGGTAAGGGGTAAGGGGGGAGTGTGAAGTATATACTTGCTATAGATCAGGGGACTACGGGGTCGAGGGCTGTTGTTTATGATAAGAACGGCAGGGAAATAGCGAGCCACTATAATGAGTTCAAACAGTATTTTCCGCGTCCGGGATGGGTAGAGCATGACGCGGAGGAGATCTGGGAAAGTGTCAATAAAAGTGTTCAGAAAGTTCTTGTAAAGGTCCCCGCGAAAAAGATAGAGGCCATAGGAATAACCAATCAGAGAGAAACGGTCGTTGTTTGGGACAGGCGCGGCGGAAGGCCCGTAACTAAGGCAATAGTGTGGCAATGCAGAAGGACCGCGGAAAAATGTAACATGCTTAAACGGAACAAAAAGGTTTGCGGCGATATTTTACAAAAAACAGGTCTTCCCGTTGACGCCTATTTTTCGGCAAGCAAAATAGAATGGATACTTACTTCGTCATCCGCAATATCCCAAAGGGCCCGGAGCGGGGATATTGTTTTCGGAACGATAGACTCATGGCTTCTATGGAAATTGACGGGAGGAAAGGTTCATGCCACAGACCATACAAATGCCTCAAGGACAATGCTTTTCAACATAAACACAAAAAAGTGGGATGACGGACTTTTTCGTGTTTTTAACGTGCCTCGCGCGATGGCTCCGGAGGTCCGGGAGTCTTCAGGTCTCTTCGGGGCAACAGTAAGGTTGAACGGCCTTCCCGCCGGGATACCTATTACAGGTATAGCCGGTGACCAGCAGTCGGCCCTTTTTGGGCAGGCTTGTTTCGATAAAGGCGGAATAAAGAACACTTACGGGACGGGCTGTTTTATTCTGCTTAATTCGGGAAAAAATAAACCGGCAGGCAAAGACGGGTTGATAACAACTTTGGGATGCGGGCCAAAGGGCCGGGCTGTGTACGTGCTGGAAGGGTCCATTTTTATAGCGGGGGCCGCCGTACAGTGGCTAAGGGATTCTCTCGGCGTCCTTTCCTCTTCTGAAGAGTCCCGAGACATGTCTGAAAAAGTGAAAGATAACGGAGGGGTGTATTTTGTCCCGGCGCTTGCGGGGCTTGGAGCGCCTCATTGGAAAAGTGACGCCAGGGGCCTAATAACCGGGATAACCCGGGGAACAAAACGGGAACATATTGTAAGAGCCGCTCTGGAGGCGATGTGCTATCAGACTAAAGACGTGCTGGATGTTATGCAAAAAGGATCCGGATGTAAGGTCAAATCCCTTAAAATAGACGGGGGGGCTTCCAAAAACGATTTTTTATGCCAGTTCCAGTCTGATATACTCGGCATTGACGTTGTGAGGCCGAAAGTAACAGAGACCACTTCTCTGGGGGCGGCTTATCTTGCAGGTCTCGGGACAGGTTACTGGAAAGGCGTGGAAGATATAAGAAAATGCTGGCGCGCGGACAGGACCTTCACCCCGATGATGACGAAAAGGAAAAGAAAAACTCTTATCGCGGAATGGGACAAAGCCGTTAAAAGAACCATAGTCTGATGTTTATAAGAACGGAAGAAGCATGGAATATGATGTAATTATCGTGGGCGCCGGTGTTACGGGCTGCGCGATCGCCAGGGAGATCTCAAAATACGATATCTCGGCGGCCGTTCTTGAAAAAGAAGAAGAACCGGCTTTCGGAGTGTCGAAATCCAATAGCGGGATAATACATCCCGGAACTCAAAACCCGCCCGGATCTCTTAAGGGAAAACTTTGTGTCCGAGGAAACGCCTTGATGCGAAAACTCTGCCGGGAACTCGGGGTGGACCTGAAGAGAACGGGCGAACTCATAGTCGCTTTCAACGATGAAGAAATTGAGGAACTCAGGAAGATCAGAAGCGAAGCCAGGTCTATAGGAGTGCCGGGTCTTAAGATCGTGGGAAGAAAATGGCTCAGAAAAAGAGAACCCAACCTGAATGAAACCGTAATAGCCGCGCTTTACGCCCCCACAGCCTGCATAATAAGCCCTTACCGCCTTGTATACGGCCTTGCCGAAAATGCCGTTCGGAACGGAGTGGAAATATTTCTGGATGCAGCGGTAACGGATATAAAGAAAGACCCCTCTTCGGGAAAATTTCTGGTATCGTCAGAGAAAGGAAAGTTCAAAGCCCGATATGTAGTGAACGCGGCCGGACTGTTTGCCGATGAGGTGTCGGCGATGGCGGGAATAAAAAGTTTTAAGATACACCCGCGAAAAGGGGAAGAGTTCCTTCTCGACAAGAAAAAAGAGTACATAACACGGCACCTTATATTTCCCCTTCCCTCGGAAAAGTCTAAAGGGGTTCTTGTTATAAAAACGTCGGACGGCAACCCGATGATAGGACCGACGGCGGAAGACACGGAAGACAAGGGCGATCTTGCAACTACCAAAGAAGGGCTTGAAAAGGTCGTTTCGTCTGTCAGGAAAATGGTTAAGGCGATAGAACCCTCTGACATAATAGCGTATTTTGCGGGCCTCAGGCCGGTAGCGGGGAAAGATTTCATAATCCGGTATGAGGACAGGGCGCCGGGTTTTATAAATGTTGCCGGCATACAATCTCCGGGACTCACCGCGGCTCCGGCCATAGCCGAAACGGTCACGGAAATACTCGCGAAGAACGGCCTCGAGCTTGAAAAGAAAAAAAGGTTTTACGCTAAGAGAAAAAGAACAAAACATCTTTTTGATATGTCGGCGCGAGAGATGAAGAAAGCTCTGAAAGAAGACCCGGGATACGGGGACATAGTTTGCAGATGCGAGACGGTGTCACGAAAAGAAATATCCGACGCGATATCGAGAGGCGCCAAAACACTGGACGGTGTTAAATTCAGGACAAGGGCGCAAGCGGGAAGATGTCATGGCAGTTTCTGCACATCCCGTATACTTCGGATACTTGCCGAGGAAAGATCGGTACCTTTTACGGAAATAACGAAAAGGGGGAAAGGGTCGGAGATAATAAAGGAAGAAAGGTGAAATGGAGAAGCGAGAGATAGTTATAGTGGGCGGAGGTCCCGCCGGGATGGCCGCGGCGGTGTCGGCCCGGGAAGCCGGGGCTGAGGATGTTATTATCCTTGAGCGGGACAGGTTCCTGGGGGGAATACTTAATCAATGCGTGCATACGGGGTTCGGCATAGAATATTTTAAAGAGGTCCTAACCGGGCCGGAATACGCGGAGAGATTCGAAAAAAAGGTCAGGAAAGATCCTGGAATAGATATTGCGCTGAGGTCTTTTGTGACAAAACTTACGAAAGAAAAAAGAATGACCGTGATATCTCCCGGTAGAGCAAGAGAGATCTCCGCTAAAGCCGTGGTAATGGCGACAGGCTGCCGGGAAAGAACAAGAGAAATGGCTCATGTTCCGGGAACGAGGCCGGCGGGAGTTCTCTCAGCCGGGCTTGCTCAGAAGCTGATAAATGTCGATGGCTTTTTGCCGGGGAAAGAAGTTGTTATTGTGGGCTCGGGTGATATAGGGCTTATAATGGCAAGGAGGTTCACTCTTGAGGGAGCAAAAGTGAAAGCTATTATAGAGATGAACGCGGCGGTAACGGGACTTATCCGCAACGTTGTTCAATGCGCCGAAGATTTCGAGGTGCCGATATTTCTTGGGCACAGGGTGCTTGAAATCAGAGGAAAGAACAGGGTTGAAGCGGTGATCTCCGGAAAGGTTGATGCTGCCGGGAACTGTATGCTCGGAACAAAGATAGAGATGCCCTGTGACACGGCTCTTTTTTCGGTGGGGCTTATCCCGGAAAACGAGCTTATAGAGATGGCGGGTGTAATGATGGATAAAAAGTCAAATACGCCCGTATCATCAGAAATAAACAAAACTACCGTTCCGGGTATATTCGTATGCGGGAACTCTTACAGGATATATGATATTGTTGACGATGTAACTAAAGATGCTGAAATAGCGGGGAGACAGGCAGCAGAGTACGCCCGGAGAAAAAAATGAAAAAACAGATCACATGTATTGAATGTCCCGCCGGGTGCCTGCTTGAAGTGAATTTTCAAGAAGGCGGAATGGAGATTAAGGGTAACAAATGTGAAAAAGGATATGCCTACGCGCAAAAGGAAATGACTTCACCTGAACGGTTCCTGACGTCTACCGTGGCCGCCGCGGGGCTTGAAATGAAAAGGATACCCGTAAGAACGGATAAGCCCGTGCCTAAAGCAAAGATAACGGACATAATGGAGGTTGTAAGAAGAAAGAGGATAGAGAGACCCGTAAAGGCGGGGGATGTTCTTGTGGCCAACGTGCTTGGGCTCGGAGCGGATATTGTGGCAACAAGAAGCGTTAACTTGAAAGCGGGCTAACCCAAGGTTTGACTTGAAATATATCGGAGTTGAAGAGTATAATGGCGGGAGTCGGTTGAAAGAGAACTGTCTTTATAGAAAAATAAATTCAAGGAGGAGTAATGAGAAAAATTATCGGGAGCGCAGTGTTGCTGGCAGCGGCGTGTATGTTCATTGCCGGTTGCGGTAATACCGCAAGCGAAACAAAACCTATCGCAGAAGTTCAGAGCGAAGCCAAGACAATGACGGGTCCTCAACTTGAAAAAATGGTCAATACATACAAGGCCGCGTTAGAGACCAAAGAGGTTCAGCTGAAAGCCCTTCAGGAAAAGATCAAGAAAATACCGGTAACACAGCTTCTGGGTGATGAGGCGAGAGCGATAAAAGAAGATGTCTCCAAGCTCGCGGGATCTGCGCAAGCTTTGACGGAGAGAATGAACATATATCTGAGAGAATTGCAGGCTAAGCAAAAGTGACGATACCGGTGAATGGGACTGAGACCAGAAAACCACGTTTCGCGTGAGTTGGAGGGGCTTGGTCCCTGAACTTGAGTTCGGCGCGAAAGACGGGAGAAGGTAAATGGAAGGGAAGTATACAGCCAAAGACATAATTGAAATGGCCGTAAAGGCCAAAGAAAAGGGAGCGGAATTATATCTGGCTCTTGCCCGGAATAGCGAGAATTTTCATGTTGGGCAGTTTTTTACGGAGCTTGCTAAGGATGAGCACAGACATAAGATGCAGATAGAAAAATGGCTGGAAAGCTTAAGCCCGGAAAAACGCGAGGAGGCATATCCCGGAGAGAGATCCATGTACCTTAAGGCGATGGTAGATGACAATACCTTCAGATGCGACATGCTTAAAAAGCAAGCCCTTCAAAAGACCATCAGCGAAGAGACGGCTCTTGCCGCCGGGATAACTTTCGAAAAAGATTTTATGCTGTTTTTGCATGACCTTAAAAGAAATGTTCCCGAAAAAGATCAGGTTGTGGTAGAGAAGCTCATAGATGAAGAAATATGCCATCTCAAGGAAATGTTCGTTCTGTCCGAGAAAATCAAACGCTGAACAGCTTTTCATCTGAACGGTAACATTTCAGTTATTCTCGGAAATGTAGAGTCTTCACGCTCTTCGTCAATAATCATCGAAATAAATTAATTTATTGAGATCACTTCGTCGTCCCCTTCGGGGGCTCCTCGTGACGACGGTGCAGGGTTCTATTGCAGATAACTGAAATGTTACTCTGAACGCGTATTATATGCCGGTTCAGGTCTGCAGTTCTACCGGAAGCATTTTTATTACGGAGTTGATAATAAAGATCTTTTCGGCCGACAGAATATCGGCTTTACGGAGAGTTTGTTCTTTTAAGGGGATCTTTTGCGAGCGTAAAAGAGATCCGCGGTAAGTGCCCGGAAGAATTCCGGAAGAAAGAGGCGGTGTCATATAGACATCGCCTCTTTTTATTATAATGTTAGAGATGGCGCCCTCCGTTATTTCCCCTTCCGTATTCATAAAGAGAGCGTCAAAATACCCGTTTTTGCGGCAGGAGGAGAATTCTTTATCGTAAAGTTCCCTGTTCGTCGTTTTGTGCGAAAGAAAAATATCGTTTTTATCTGTCGCTTTCCCGGAGAATATTACTCGCGCCGAAATATCGGTAGGGGGAGGAAGAAGAGAAGAAGACACGTTGCATTCACCCTCATTATTCACAAGAAGCCGGAGCCGGTATTTATTTTCCGAGATAAACTTTTTCGCGTGATCTATCATGGAGAACGCTACAGAGGACAGATCTAACGGAAAAGAAAAGAACCGCGCGCTTTTCTCCAGCCGGGAAAGGTGGTCTTCAAAAAGAAAAAATTCACCGTTTTCCCAAAGGATGGTCTCCAGAAGGGAGAACTCTTTGGTTTGCCCGGGATGGTATGGGTTTTTGTTCATTGTTTAGACAGGATCTCGGCAATATCAAGAACAAGTTTTTCCGAAACTTCCCAACCTATACAGGGATCTGTTATGGACTTTCCAAAAACACCGGCACCGATCTTTTGGGAGCCCTCCTCAAGGTAACTTTCCACCATGAGGCCTTTTATCATTTTTCTGAGGATCCCGGATCTGTAACGGCTATGCAGGATCTCCATGGCGATACGGGGCTGTTCCTCATATTTTTTATCGGAATTGGCGTGATTGGTATCGACAATGACTGCCGGATTTTGCAATCCGGTCTCTTCGTATATCCCGGCAAGGATGATCAATTCTTCGTAATGATAATTCGGGATGCTCCTCCCGTAATGGTCGGTCGACCCTCTTATGATGGCGTGGCAAAGGGGATTGCCGGACGTTTTTACGGCCCAGCGATTGTAGGAAAAAACATGCGGCGCCTGGGCGGCCTGAATTGAGTTGAACATGACGGTAAGGTTCCCGCTTGTGGGGTTCTTCATTCCCGCGGGGACGTCAAGTCCGCTTATGGTGAGACGATGCTGCTGGTTCTCTACGGATCGCGCGCCTATCGCTACGTAGCTTAAAAGGTCGGCAAGGTACGGATAGTTCTCGGGGTAAAGCATTTCATCGGCGGAAGAGAGCCCGGTTTCCTTAAGCGATCTTATATGAAGCCGGCGTATTGCTTTTAATCCTTTTACCATATCGGGTTTTTCCTCAGGGTTGGGTTGATGCGCCATTCCTTTGTACCCCGAGCCCGTCGTGCGGGGTTTATTTGTGTAGATGCGGGGGATAAGGAGAACCTTGTCCTCTACCTTGTCCTGCAGTTTTCTAAGCCGGAGAGTGTATTCACAGACCGAATCTTCGTTGTCGGCCGAGCACGGCCCCATTACAAGGATGAATTTGTCGCTCGTGCCCTCAAAGACCGATCGTATCATCCCATCCCGGGTGCTTTTGACTTTTTTCAGTTCCTCCGAAATGGGCATTTCTTCAATGATCTCTTTCGCGCTTGGGATCTCCTGTATGTATTCAAAACTCATGATCCATCCTTTTTTGATTTTAGTTATTATATGCTAAAGACCATCTATTTATAGGCCAAGTTATAGATCAAGTCAATACGAAAGCATGTGCCTGAAGGCATCGGGCTCGATCCTTATATCTCCCGTAAAAGGCGAGTCCAGGCACAAGATCGTGTAAAGTATAAGGGATATCAATATCGCGAGCAGAGATGTCATGACCATAAGGGACGAAAGATTAGCGGAACCGAAAAAGAAAGTGAACGATATGGTCGTTATCCCCCCGAAGATCAGCACTGTCCATAGAAGAAGAGGGATATTTTGCCGTGACTCGAATATTCTCGCTCTCATGGTTTCTCCCAGAAGCCCTATTTTTTTAACGGATTCGCTGAAAAATATCTCTTCTTTAGTGTTTTGAGGGGTATATCCGGCAAAAAGAGAAGATAGTTTTCTAAGAGCTTCTTTAGCTTCGGGGCTTTCTTTGCCTTCTGCCAGCAATTCCCAGTCCGCTATTACAATGTCGGCATATTTTTGAGAAGCCGCGCGTATTCTGCCCCCGAAGCCTTCCTCAAAAGCGTAAGATTTTTTTATAAGGCTTGCGATATAATTCGCTTCCTTTTCCACCGAAAGCCCGGCACGCTCGAAATTCTGCCATGCTACCACGACCATAAAAGCCAGAAGTACGGCATAGGAAACTCCCAGGGTCTGAAAAATGGCCCCGGCAATATCATTGTGGTGTTTGAGGTGATGATCGGAAACGAACCGGCGTACCAGCAACAGTCCGGAGATAGAAAGGATGACGGCGAGACCGACTACGATAAGGCCCATGCCGAAAAAAGGAAGTTCACGCAGTGTTCCGTAGAGCATTTTGTATTCCTCCGTGGGTTCGAAAAAATGATCGGACTACGTAAGTAAGGTCAGGATCTATGTTGTCAATTCCTGCGAAGCCCTGCCACTCGTCAACAGATCAAAGGGCGAAGCAGGATGCCGTGCCCGGGAAGTGATGTTAGAACCCAGTAAGGCTTCAAAGCTCCATAATTATACAACAATTCAAGTAAGACTTGAAGTTCTTATTCACTGTTAGATCGTCGAGGTCCGAAGATCTTTTTATCGCCTGCGAAGTCCCGGGGCGCGCCTTTTTAAGTAAAGTTAGAAAGCCCCCATAGATAGTGGTATAATGCCTCATATGACGTCCTGTTTAGAGTTCTGCGAAAGGAACTTTTATTCCGCCGTTCCTCGCAAAGACGTGAAATAGCTATTTTGCAGAACTCTACGCCTTGTTAAGAAGGAGGGAAATTCGATGTTTAGAATAAGACTCGTTTATGATGATACTTTACCTCAGGACAGGGATTGCATTGCTCAGGTTCAGAATATATTACGGGCGCAATTTTCACTTTTAAGCGAAAAAGAAATACAGGAAATACCCGAACAGTTGAAAAACCCGCTGAAGTACAGATTTCGCTCAATATTGTTCGTGGCGGATGATTATAAGAACAGGGTAAAGGGTTTCGCGTTACTTTTTCATGTTCCTGACCTTAATTTTTGTTACCTCGACTTCATTTCCGCCGCGAAGTATCAGACCGGCAGGGGCATCGGCAGCGCCTTGTATGAACGAGTGCGCGAGGAGGCCGTACTTTTGAAAAGCATAGGGCTTTTTATGGAATGTCTGCCGGATGATCCGTTGTTATGCCGAGATATTGACACATTGAAGCAAAACAAGTCCCGCCTCCGTTTCTATGAGTATTACGGCGCAAGGCCGATAATAAACACAAAGTACGAAACGCCTCTTAAGGAGGGCGAAGATAATCCTCCATTTCTTGTGTTTGACGACCTGGGTCAAACTCAGCCATTGAAACGAGACACCGCGAAAAAGATAGTCCGCGCGATACTTGAGCGTAAATATGCCGGAGTTTGCCCCGTACAGTACATAGACCTGGTCATCGATTCATTTGCCGAGGATCCCGTTCGGAGAAGGGCGCCAAAATACATCTTAACGGAAACCGCTGTTCCTGTTGAGGCGGAAATACCAATGGATAAAAAGGTCTATCTTGTGGTGAACGATAAACATTCGATACATAACGTGAAGGAGAAGGGTTATATTGAAGCTCCCGTAAGGATAAAGTCCATATTAAAGTACCTTGAAAAAAATTCAAATTTCTCAAGGAACGATCCGAAAATCTTTCCGGACAAATGCCTTGAAACTGTTCATGACCCGGAATACGTTAATTACTTTAAAAAGATATGCGAAGTTCTTTCGCCTGAAGAGCTCGTATACCCGTATGTTTTTCCGATACGAAACACGTCGATCCCGCCTAAAGAACTTCCTGTACGTGCCGGCTACTACTGTATCGATACTTTTACGCCTTTAAGCAGGCACGCTTTCGAGGCCGCTAAACATGCCGTTAACTGCGCATTGACCGCCGCTCAAAAACTTAGAGAAGGGGCTAACCGCATAGCATATGCCTTAGTACGTCCCCCGGGGCATCACGCAGAAAAAAAATCTTTCGGCGGTTTCTGTTATTTTAATTCCGGGGCGATAGCCGCCCAATATTTATCCGCGTTCGGCAAAGTGGCGATTCTTGATATTGACTACCACCACGGTAACGGCCAACAGCAAATATTCTATGACAGGGATGATGTCCTCACTATCTCAATACACGGCCATCCAAGTTTTACCTACCCGTATTTTTCGGGATTTGGAAATGAAAAAGGCGCGGGGAACGGATACGGATATAACCATAATTTTCCGCTGCAGGAAACAATAACTTCCGAGCAATACCAACATGCCCTCGGGCGCGCCTTGAAGATCATAAAGGAGCATGATCCCACGTTTCTGGTAATAGCTCTGGGCCTTGATACTGCAAAGGGAGATCCAACCGGGACATGGGATCTTTCAAGCAAGGATTTCGAACAAAACGGAAAAATGATAGGGGCTATACGGGCTCCAAAACTTGTGGTGCAGGAAGGCGGTTACAATAATAGATTTCTCGGAATTAACGCTAAAAAATTCTTTGATGGGTTGTGGAAAAGTACTTATGAGCATAGAACAGCGAACAGATAACCGTTTTTGATAGAGTCGGCGTCCCTCGGTAAGTGAGGTTAGAACCTCTCTGCGGGGATCATTGGTGGAACAAGTTGACTTTAGTGCTGTCCTGGGAAAATTTTAAATCCGTCATTGCGAGGGAGCGCCGCGACCGAAGCAATCTCTTTAAATGTTTGATTGTATTGCGGATTGCTTCGTATCTCACTTCGTTCGTCCCTCGCCTTCAGTCAGCTATGTTAAACAAAAGACCCTGCCTTTCGGGCAGGGCTTTTTGTTTAAATGGCGTGCCTGGGTAAGTACGGTTAGAACCTGTTTGATTTATTCGATATAGAGTGCTTAATGAGCAAATGATGTGATATTTTAAAGGAAAACCATAATTTAGGGTTGATTTTATGATTTTTTATTGTTATTTAGGGTTGACTTATTGAATTTATGGTGTATTGTTGAATTATGAAAAGATTCATACAGAAAGAACTGAGTAAATGGAAAGATGATTCATCAAGGAAGATACTCCTAATAAGGGGGGCTCGCCAAGTTGGAAAAACGTACTCAATAAGACAGCTTGGTAGCACCTTTAAAAATTATATTGAAGTAAACTTTGAAGAAAACAAGGATATCAAACAGTTTTTTTCAGGATCTTTGAATCCTGATATTATCTGTAAAAAGATCTCGGCAGCTTTTTCCCTGCCTATTATCCCAGGAGAAACACTCCTTTTTTTCGATGAAATACAAGAATGCCCCGAGGCTTTAAGTGCGTTAAGATTTTTTTATGAAAAGTTACCGGATTTACATGTCATTGCCGCAGGTTCGCTTTTGGAGTTTGCTATAGAAAGTATTCCATCATACGGTGTAGGAAGAATTCAATCACTCTTTATGTATCCAATGTCATTTGACGAATTTCTTATGGCAAATAACGAAGAAGGTCTGCTGGAGTTAAAGAATATTGCGGGCACAGGAAATCCGTTGGACAATCTTTTTCATCACAAGCTGGTTGACTACCTAAAAATGTTTTATTTAACCGGCGGCATGCCAGAATCAGTAAAAGAATATTTACAAAGCGGTGATATCTTAAAGAGCCAGAAAGTTCTTGATGGTTTGATCGAAAGCATAAAGGATGATTTTGCGAAATATAAAAACCGCTCCCCAATACAACGATTGGAGGAGGTATATGGCTCCATATCAATGCAATGCGGATCAAAATTCGTATATTCAAGGATTGATTCTTCATCTAGTCATGCACCATTAAAAGATGCTCTAGAATTGATAGTACAGGCGGGTTTAGCATACAAGGTATATCATACTTCATCAAGAGGTATCCCGTTGGGAGCACAGGTAAAAATTAAAAAGTTTAAAGTTATTCCCCATGATATTGGAATACACCAAAGGTTGCTTGGTTTGAACGCGGCTGATATTGTGAAAGCGGAAAATGTGACTGTAATAAACAAGGGGCATATAGCAGAAATTTTTGTCGGATTAGAACTCATAAAAAATACTTCTCCATATTCAAGAGCCACTCTTCATTATTGGCATAAGGAAAAAAGGGGAAGTAATGCAGAAGTTGACTATGTTATTCAAAGAGAAGGCGATATTGTGCCTATAGAGGTTAAATCCGGCACACAGGGAAAAATGCAAAGTATGCGCATTTTTATGGAAGAAAGAAAGTTGAAACACGGCATAAGAATATCTTTAGAGCCTTTTTCTTCATACGGAAATATTGAGGTGATCCCTCTGTACGCTATAAGCAACATTATCAAGGAGCGTGTGGCATGATATTCGAAATAAACAGAGCTAAAAACGGAGCAATATTAAAAGTAAACTCCGGCATTGAGGATAATGGATTAGAGGAAATTGTCTATCAAGAAAAATATGATGATGAAGTAGAATGCTTTGCTGATTTTTTAAGATACATAGAAGAACACTATGGCCCGCCAAGCAGCAGACATTCCGCAAAAAGAATCTACATAGACGTACGTCCGGGAGACAAATTTGAAGATTATACGGGAGAATGATCTTAGGAGACCTTCCCAAAGTAAAAAATACTCCCCTGTAAATCAAGAAGGACACTTAATCGAAAGTTATTATGAACAAACAAACGTTCGTTTGTTTACCGCATTTGATAACCGGTATTTAGCCACCTTACTTAATGGCAGGACAACTGTGAGGCAGGTAGCTGCCGAACAGTTGCCCGGACAGGCACTTTTAATTCTTGTTGATTTTTTTTGGGAAAACTTGTTTTCACAAGAAAAAGCGGCAAGAATCAAAAAACCATCCTCGAAGAGGATGGTTTGAGCCATTTTATTTTATAAAATGGAGTGCCTGGCACTTCGGAAAATACGATCCTCCCTATGGTCGGATCGCTTAACGTTTCCTCAGCATCAAATATTGCGGCCGCAATATTTGTCAGATTCGGAACTTCGTTCCTCTCCCGCAGTCAGCTATGTAAAACAAAAAACCCTGCTTTTTGGGCAGGGCCTTTTGTTTAAATGGCGTGCCTGGCAGGATTCGAACCTGCGACCAACTGCTTCGTAGGCAGCTACTCTATCCAGCTGAGCTACAGGCACGCAATTGTGCGAACGATCATAAATACGACGCTTACATAAATACTGCCGTTTAAAGATATGTCATTATAACATGGATAAATTTAAAATCAATCCTGGGGCTTTTATCAGCCAAATCGTTTGATTTTTCGTTTCAAATGGTTTCTCTTCTCAAGGCCCTAACAGTATGCTATACTTTTTATTACTATGATGGACATTACTCCTTACAAAGAGCAGATCAGGCAGATTTGCGAAGAATTACATTTGAAGAAGCTGGATATTTTCGGTTCCGCAAGAACCGATCAATTCGGACCTAAAAGTGATGTTGACGTAATAGTTGAGTTTACCCATAGCGATGATGTGAATTCTTTTGATGTTTATTTCGAGTTAAAAAGCAGGTTGAAAGAGCTATTTAACAGACCTGTGGACATTATAACCGAGAAATCTTTAAAAAATCCATATTTGATCAAAAAAGTATCTGAAACAAGGGAAAAAATCTATGCAAGTTGAAATCAAGAAATATTTGTATGATATTGAGCAAGCAATCGCCGAGATAAGCGAATATACAAAAAATGAAAATTTTGCGAGTTTCTCTTCAAATACAATGATCCAATCCGCTGTTGAAAGAAAATTTGAGATTATCGGGGAAGCTTTGAGTAAAATAAAGAGATCGACGAAAGAATATTAGATTCGCTTACTGACGCAGGTAAAATTATCGGCTTCCGGAATATCATTATCCATGGATATGATATTATTGATGAAAAGATAATCTGGGATGCTATTCAAAACAACGTACCAAAATTAATGACAGAAATCACAACTTTGCTAACTTAAGCGGGCGAAGGTTTAATTTGAACCTGTGATCGCCCGGGAATGTAGTGGTCGGGAAAAGCGTACGGGCTCTTTAAAGGAGTGAGATTTCCGCGTCCACTCTGTTCGCTCGAAATGACCGGAGGGGAGCGCGGGATGAACATACATGAAGAATACATGGCGCAGGCGCTACGGGAAGCTCAAAAGGCATATGAAAGCGATGAAGTTCCCGTAGGGGCGGTTATCGTGCGTGACGGGGAAATAATAGCCAGGGCGCATAATCAGATAAAACTTCTCAAGGACCCCACAGCGCATGCCGAGATGATCGCCATAACCCAGGCCGCGGCATATCTTGAAAATGAGAGATTGACAGGATGTGAGCTTTATGTCACGTTGGAACCGTGTTCAATGTGCGTCGGAGCGGCTGTTCTGGCGCGGTTAAACAAAATAGTTTTCGGAACGACCGACCCCAAGACGGGAGCGTGCGGAAGCGTGGTGAGCCTCACTAAACCCGGATTATTTAACCATGACATAGAAGTCGCGGGCGGTGTTATGGAAGACGTCTGTTGTGATCTTATGCGCCGGTTTTTCGCGTCCAAAAGATAGAGAGGGGTTCCTTCGGCCCTGTGGGCCTCAGGATGACGGGGTGGAGTGGGCCTCAGGATAACCGGGTGGAGCGGGCCTCAGGATAACCGGGTGGAGCGGGCCTCAGGATGACTGGGGGGTCCAGGCTATCTGTGCCATCTTCTTATAACAAAGC
Source organism: Candidatus Omnitrophota bacterium (assembly GCA_041667545.1). GTDB lineage: Bacteria > Omnitrophota > Gorgyraeia > Tantalellales > Tantalellaceae > SLID01. The sequence continues at coordinate 53,262 of JBAYES010000005.1, forward strand.
TTTTTCCCCGGCCGTCCCATTCATTCGCGGGCTTTCTATCCGGCATTATAGATCTTAATCGGGGGATCATTTCGGATATTATCACGCCTTCCGGATGAGTGCTTTCTATTACTTCATCCGGACTGAGAACTATAACAACATGTCCGATCCAGACTATAAGGTCCAGCGGTTCCACCATTCGGGATATTTCTTCGGCGGTCATGCCGGATATCGCGAGGCCTTCCCCATAGGTAAGCATGGATGATGTGTTCCTGGGTGTGTATCCCCCTGAAGCCTGGTATATCAGGCCGGAACAATCCACTCCTTCAAGGCGCCACAGAGAAAGCATTGCCGATGGAACTTGTCCGCGCGGCGGATAGAAGTCCGGGAGCTCTTTTATTCCCGAATGATAATTCCCGCCCCACATGTAGGGCCGGCCTTCCATGGCTTTCATGGCGGAGAGGATCTCTCGGGCGGGGGGGAGGGTCTTTTCCCTTTCGGGGACTTTCTTCCCGGAAAAGGCGACGAAACGGCTGTCAATGAAAAGAGGCGTATTATAAGGATAGTCTTGTGTTCTTACCTCAAGGATACTTTGACCTGATACGGGTATTTCAGAAATTACCTCAAAAGACGTTCCCGGAAAGGCAATGAACTCAAGTTCTCTGATAAGGCCCTTGCGGTCGACCTTTACTGTTTTTCCGGAATTGCCCCCGAATACCTTTTGAAAATCCGGAGAGTTAAGAACAGGGCATGGAATTACCGCATGGCAGTAACGTTTTTCACTATCGGATACCGCGTCTTGGCAGAAAACGAGAGAGGTCAAAAGAGAACAGATAAGAAAAATTCTTGGAATATTCATAGACAAAAGCAATTCTACCATTATAAGGCGTTCGCGGCAAAGTTAATTGGAAATAGAAAAGTGGAGTTTTTTGGATCTGAATGGTATAATTTTGTCGAGAGGACATGTCGAATAAAAAAGGCAGCATCAAACATGGACAAATCTCAGGAATCTATCGGGTTTATCAGGAGAAATGCGGAATATCAGGAAGAGTATTAGAGATGTCGGCGATGCATTTTCGATATCAGCAAGAGTGGGATTTTTTATGGTGGAGGATTCAAGTCTGGTTCTACGGAAAGACCATTGCCACAGAGGGATGTGCATGTGATAGACGGGAGAAAAACAAAACTCTAAGAGCAATAGGAGGGCAAAATGGAAGAGACAGTTAGCAAGGTTATGGGGTATATCGTGACTTACGGGATTGGATTGTTGGCGGCTGTATTGATCTTTTTGATAGGTAGATGGATAGCCCGCATTTTGTCTGATGTTGTTGAGAAATTGATGACAAAAGCTAACGTGGAAAAAACATTAGCATCGTTTGCCAGGAATATAACGTATGTGGGGCTAATGGTTTTTGTGATAATAGCGGCACTGGGCAAGTTGGGGGTTCAGACCACTTCATTTATAGCTATAATCGGGGCTGCCGGCCTGGCGGTAGGCCTGGCGCTTCAGGGGTCACTGGCTAATTTTGCGGCGGGAGTTCTGATTATGCTGTTCAGGCCTTTTAAGGTAGGAGATTTCATACAAGCCGGCGGGACGATGGGAACGGTAGCTGAAATACAGATATTTACAACCATTCTAAATGCTCCTGATAATCGTAAAGAGATAGTTCCCAACGCCCAAATAACAGGCGGGAATATAACCAACTTCAGCGCTATAGAAAAGAGAAGGATAGATCTTGTTTTCGGTGTTTCATATACAGATAGTATTAAAGCGGCCAAGCAAGCGTTGGAAAAAGTTGTCGCGGAAGATCCTAGAGTATTGAAAGATCCCGCGCCGGTTATAGCTGTTTCTGAGTTGGGGGACAGCAGCGTAAACCTGGTTTGCCGGCCCTGGGTCAACCCCGCAGATTATTGGGCAGTATACTTTGATACATTGGAAAAAGGGAAGATGGAACTGGAAAAGAGTGGTATTACGATCCCCTTCCCACAGACTGATGTCCATATTTATAACGAACAAAAGAAAAACTAAAATTTAAGGAGGCTTGGCATGAAAGTGTTGAAGATCGTTCTATCTATTCTGTTGCCACCTGCAGCGGCGTTCCTTCAGGTTAAGTTAACCCTTCACTTTTGGATAAATATCGTGCTGACAGTTTTGGGAATTATCCCCGGTATAATCCATGCCCTGTGGCTGGTTCTAACCGACCAGAAGTAACGAATTTTTGGTTTAATATGAAAGTTTAATGCGGTAGATGTTTGTGTAAAGCGTTCTCAGGTTTTGGCGGACGTTTTATCTAAATATTTACCGATATGAAAGATATGGAACAAATGCTGGCGTTGAGGATATATTTAGCCGTGTTTAGTATGGAAGTCTAATGCAGATAAATAGTTGGATAAAACGTTTTCAGGTTCAATTGACAAACGCAACGCCTAATGTATAATGTACTTTCGTTCGTCCTTATTACCCACAGGAGAGAAAATGTCAAGATCCCTTACTTTCAAGGGCGGGATACATCCGGAATATTGCAAGGAGAAGAGCATATGCGAACCTTTGAGGGAAGCTCCGCTTCCTAAGACGGTGATAGTGCCTTTGTCCCAGCACATAGGAGCTCCGAATATCCCGGTGGTAAAAAAGGGCGACGCCGTGGAAGAGGGCGATGTCGTCGGGAAAAGCGACAGTTTTATCTCTTCTCCGGTGCACTCTTCGGTTTCCGGTAAAGTTCTGGATATAAAAAAGGCCTTCCACCCGGCGATGGGCCCTGTAATGTCGGTTTTTATCGAACGCGATGAAACAAAACTTCCGCGAATCTACGAAATAAAGAATACGCTTGAAAACCTTTCGGCAGACGAGATAATCGAGAAAGTAAGGTCTGCCGGAACGGTCGGGATGGGCGGCGCCGCTTTTCCCACGCACGTAAAGTTAAGCGTTCCCGCCGGGAAAAAAATCGATACTCTTATAATAAACGGCGCGGAATGCGAGCCGTATCTTACCTGCGACCAGGTTTTGATGGAAAAAAAGACAAAAGAGATCCTTCTGGGAGTACGTATCGCCAGGCGGATACTCAAGCCGGACCGCATATTCATTTCAGTGGAGGATAATAAAAAGGCCGATATTCTTGCTTTTCAAAAGGTCCTCAAAGAGCTGGGGCCGGACATTTCATCGGGAGTTTCCGTGGTACCTCTCAAGACAAAATATCCGCAGGGCGGAGAAAAACAGCTTATTAAAGCTATAACCGGCAGAGAAGTCCCTCCGGGGAAACTTCCTCTTGATGTAGGCTGTGTGGTGCAGAATGTCGGCACTATGAACGCAATATATGAGGCCGTGATCATGGAAAAGCCGCTTATTGAGAGAATTATCACTGTGTCGGGCGATTGCGTATCGAAATGCGGTAATTATGTCGCGCGGGTAGGAACAACAATAAAGGACCTTGTAGAGCTTTGCGGCATTGAAATGAGAACAGAACCGTACAAGATAATAGCGGGCGGGCCCATGATGGGGGTTGCTCAAACGAGCATGGATGCGCCCATATTAAAAAGCACTTCCGGCATTCTTTTTCTGTCCGATAAAGCGGCCAGGACGTACAGTGAACAAAATTGCATAAGATGCGCGAAATGTGTCGATGTTTGTCCTATGATGCTCACACCGACGGATATAATGAGAAATGTCAAAAAAGAGAGATGGGATAAAGCGGAGGAACTCAACATACTGGATTGCATGGAATGCGGGAGCTGTTCCTACGTGTGTCCCGCGAGAATACCTCTGGTGCAGTATATAAAGGAAGGAAAGACGGTTTTAGCAAGGATGAAAAGGGCATGAGAACACTTACCATAAGCGCATCTCCGCATATATCTTCTCCGGCAGGGACCGCGGACCTGATGAAAGACGTTATAAAAGCGCTTATTCCCGCTCTCGCCGCCGGAATATATTTTTTCAGGGGGAGCGCCGTGGGCATTATAATCGCCTCGGTGGCCGGATGTATCTTTTCGGAAATATTTTTACAGAAAATAAGAAAAAGGCCGGTCGAGACCGGCAATTACAGTTCTCTCTTGACCGGGCTTCTTCTCGCCATGGTGCTTCCACCGGGCCTCCCCCTATGGATGGCTTTTCTCGGCGGAGCTGTGGCGATAGGCCTGGGCAAGGAAATTTTCGGCGGACTGGGCTGCAATATTTTCAACCCGGCCCTTCTGGCCAGGGCTTTTCTTATGGCGGCTTTTCCCGTCGCGCTTACGACATGGAAACAGCCCATAACGCTTGACGCTGTTACAACGGCTACGCCTTTGGGGCTGGCTAAGTTCGAGGGGTACGCGACGCCCTTCACTCAGCTGGCGGCGGGGAATGTTAGCGGATGTGTTGGTGAGACCTCAGCCGCGGCCCTTCTGGCCGGAATAGCGTATTTGCTGTATAAAAAGGTTATAGATTACAGGATACCGGCGGCTTATGTGGGAACGGTAGCAATATTTTCTCTTATAACCCGACTTATATCGCCGGATACCTATATGGGGCCCGTATTCCATATTTTCGCGGGAGGACTTCTTCTGGGCGCGGGATTTATGGCTACCGATCCGGTTACTTCCCCGGTTACCGCTAAAGGCAGATGGGTGTTCGGGACGGGATGCGGACTTGTGACTATGACCATAAGGCTCTGGGGAGGGCTTCCGGAAGGGGTTATGTACTCCATTTTGCTTATGAACGCGTGCACGCCGATAATAAACAGGTTCACACGTCCGAGACGTTTCGGAGTAAGCCGGGGAGGAGTATAAAGCGATGAAGCGCGTGATCAACAGTGATGTATTCAAAATGATAACGGCGCTTGCTTGTGTAGGAGTGATATCGGCGGTGGCTCTTGTTTTTGTCTACAACTATTCCGTTCCGAAGATCATAGAGAATGTGAACAGGGCCACACAGGAAGGGATAAAAAACATTTTTCCGAAAGCCGATAAGATAAAAGAGACTTCCTTTGCCGGCGTTTATGAAGTGAAAAACAAGGCCGGCAAGGATCTCGGGTATGCCTTCACGGCGGAAGGCAACGGTTACCAGGGGAAAATACAGTTAATAGCCGGAGTGGATAAAGAGTTTAAAACATTGTCGGGCATGGAAGTCCTGGAATCTCAGGAAACACCGGGCCTTGGCGCGGAAATATCGGGAGATTTCCGTAAGCAGTTCTCAGGCCTTTCGGTCTCGAACGGAATAGAATACGTTAAGAACAAAAAACCGGAAAAGCCGGGACAGATAGAAGCTATAACCGGGGCGACTATCTCATCGAGGGCGGTCGTTAACATGCTCAATGACCGGTTGAGACAGCTTAGGGAAAATCTGGACTAAGACGGATAAGAATATGAAAAATGATCTTCTAAAAGGCCTTTGGAAAGAGAACCCTGTTTTTGTGCAGGTGCTTGGGATGTGTCCCACGCTGGCCGTGACAACCAAATCTGTTTTCGGGCTTTCCATGGGCCTGGCCACGACCTTTGTTTTGATCTCTTCAAGTGTTGTCGTTTCACTTATCCGGAAAATGGTGCCGCCTCAGGTAAGAATACCCATGTACACGGTTATTATAGCCACATTCGTAACGGCCGCCGATTACTTTCTTAAGGCCAATTTTTATGAGATAAGTAAGGCGCTCGGCCCGTACGTTCCGCTTATAGTCGTGAACTGCGTTATACTCGGCAGGGCCGAAGCTTTCGCTTCCAAGAATGTTCCCGTAAGGGCCTTTCTAGACGCCCTGGGAATGGGAGCCGGATTTACGGCGGCTCTCATTGTTCTTGGTTCCTGCCGGGAGATATTGGGAGCCGGGTCCCTTTTTGGCATAAGGGTGATGCCGGAAGGTTTTACCAACTGGATAGTTATGGTTCTGCCGGCAGGGGCGTTCATTACACTGGGACTTCTGGTAGGGGCATTCAATTCTGCCAGCGGGGCCTTGAAAAAAAAGAAAAACTTATAATAATGCCGGTGCGTGCTTCCGGAGAGAATAGAAATGAATATTGAACATCTCATACTTATCTTTGTGGCCGCGAGTGTAACGAATAATTTCGTGCTTACTTACTTTCTGGGCATCTGTCCTTTTATCGGGGTATCGAATAAGCTGGAAAGTTCGATAGGGCTGGGAATGGCCACGACTTTCGTAATGACCATGGCGGCCACATTTACATGGTTGATCTATCACTACATATTGGTGCCTTATGATCTGGTTTTTCTGCAGTACGTGACTTTTATAATAGTTATCGCCAGTTTTGTGCAGTTCGTTGAAATGGTGGTCAGGAAAATATCACCGGCGTTATACAAAGCTCTCGGTATCTTCCTGCCGCTCATAACCACTAACTGCGCCATACTCGGGCTTACTCTTTTCATGGTTCTCAGGAATTATACTTTTCCCGAAGCGGTTGTTTTCGGGCTGGGCGCCGGGGTGGGATTCACTCTTGCCCTTGTTCTGATGGCGGGTATACGCGAAGAACTGGAATTTGCCGACATCCCGGAAGTTCTGAAGGGCCCCGGGATAACATTGATATTGGCGGGAATGCTCGCGCTTGCTTTTATGGGTTTCGGGGGATTGATAAGCGGATAGGGCGGGTTCGGACAATGAATGCAAGGACTATATGAATAATCTGGTAATAACGGCTGTATTGAGCATGGCATCTCTCGCGATATTTTTCGCGGCGGTGCTTGCTTTTGCCGATAAGAAACTAAAAGTGCAGGAGGATCCGAGGGTATCGGATGTTTTTGATCTTCTCCCCCATGTAAATTGCGGCGCTTGCGGATATCTGAGCTGTCATGATTTCGCGGAACACGTTGTAATGGAAGGGGAAGAGCCTCTGAAATGCCGCGTGCTCGGGGAAGAATCCAAAGAAAAATTGTTGGACTATCTCGGGAAAGACCGCGAAGAGAGTTTTCCTTATCTGCCGCTTATAAGATGTTCCGCGAGAACAGAACATAAGCCGGCTATGGCGGATTACAAAGGGATACAGACCTGCCGGGGGGCGGCTCTTGTCTTTTCCGGAGGAATGGAATGCGAATTCGGGTGTATAGGGATGGGGGATTGCGCCAGGGCCTGCCCGTTCGGAGCTATAGAAATGAAGGAGGGGCTTCCGGAAGTTAACGCGGAAAAATGCACCGGATGCGGCAAGTGCGTTCAGGCCTGCCCCAAAAACATAATAACCATGGCGGAAAAAAGACATGAAAAACTTTATTATGTCGCTTGCAGTACTCATGACGGCGCGCTCAGGGTAAGAAAAATATGCAAGAGCGGCTGTATAGCCTGCGGAATATGCGAAAAGATGTCCAAAGAAGGGTTTTTCGCGTTGAAGGATAATCTTTCCAGAGAAGATATATCTAAGCAGGGAAAACAGGAAGAAGTGGACGAGGTCGCGGCGAAATGCCCCACGAGGGTCATTAAAGTTATTTGACGGCGGAAAAATGGAAAAGGCGGACAACAGCATAATAAGGATAGCGGTACTCGTTTCGGGCAACGGAACGAATTTACAGGCTATAATAGACGCTCAGGCAAAGGATAGCCTGGGCCCCTGCGAGGTAAAACTTGTTATAAGTGATAACCCCGAAGCTCGCGCTTTGCGCCGCGCGCGGGAAGCCGGGATCCCGGTAAAGGTCGTTGAAAAAAAACAAGGTATGCCGCGGGAAGTATTTGACGGGCTTTTGAGGGAAGAGATAGTAAGGGAAAAAATAGATCTCATTGTTCTTGCCGGTTTCATGAGGGTTTTGGGGGAGAAATTCGTAAGGGAGTTCAAGGGCAGGATAATGAACATACATCCGGCCCTTCTTCCCTGTTTCAAAGGGACATCGGCTATAGAAGACGCGTTCAATTACGGGGTGAAGGTCACCGGAGTAACGGTTCATTTTGTGGACGAGGGTGTGGATTCGGGGCCCATAATAGCCCAGAGAGAGGTGAGAATAGAAAAGTCTGATACTATCGGGACCCTTGAAGAAAAGATACACAGGACAGAACATGAGCTTTACCCCGAGGCGATACGGTATTTTGCCGAAGGAAAGCTCAAAATAGAAGGAAGAAAAGTAAAGGTCATTTCAAAAAAATAGAGTTGTGCAAAATAGACTTTTCACGTCATTGCGAGGGAGCGAAGCGACCGAAGCAACCTTATAACCTATTATATATGTTGAGATTGCTTCGGCACTATGCTGAGTCTGCCGAAATCCTGAGTCATGGCATTTATCACGATACGAAGGGCTTCGTCACTCACTTCGTTCGTTCCTCGCAACGACGGGATAAAAGTCCATTTTGCAGAACCCTATCAAAAAAAACTGAAGGAGGAAGTGATGTCGGATAGGATAAAACAGGTGAAGGCCAGGGAAATACTTGATTCCAGAGGGAATCCCACTATAGAGGTGGATGTTGTTCTTGAGGATGGTTCCATGGGAAGAGCGGCGGTGCCGAGCGGAGCGTCTACGGGAGAGCATGAAGCGGTGGAATTAAGGGACGGCGACGCGGCGAGGTATATGGGTAAGGGCGTACAGAAAGCCGTGGGCAATGTTATGGGCGAGATCTCGGGTAAAGTTACGGGTATGGACGCGAGTGATCAGAAAACACTGGATAAAGCGCTTATAGATCTTGACGGCACGCCTAATAAGGGCCGGCTTGGGGCTAACGCCATACTCGGGGTGTCCATGGCGGCGGCAAAAGCGTCGGCAGTATCGAGGAAACTCCCGCTTTTCCGGTATCTTGGGGGAGATGACGCTAAAATACTTCCCATACCGATGATGAATATCATAAACGGCGGGTCTCATGCCGATAACAATGTGGATCTGCAGGAGTTCATGGTAATGCCCATAGGCGCCCCTTCTTTTAAAGAAGCTCTCAGGATGGGAACGGAAGTGTTCCACAGCCTGAAAAAGATCCTGTCATCTTCCGGGCTTTCTACCGCCGTGGGCGACGAAGGAGGATTCGCTCCGGATCTTAAATCCAACGAAGAGGCGGTGGAAGTTATCCTGAAAGCCATAGAAAAAGCGGGTTACAAGGCCGGAAAAGATATAGCCATAGCGCTCGATCCGGCATCAAGCGAGTTCTATAAAGACGGAAAATATGTCCTGTCCGCGGAAAGATCGCCGGAAAAAACCCCCGGCGAGATGGTGGATTTCTATGCCGCATGGGCGGGAAAATATCCCATAGTCTCCATAGAGGACGGACTTGCCGAGGATGACTGGCAGGGATGGAAACAGCTTACCGAAAAGCTGGGATCTAAGGTACAGCTTGTCGGGGATGACCTTTTTGTAACGAATACGGAAAGGCTCGGAAGAGGGATAAAAGAGGGTATTGCCAACTCCATTCTCATAAAGGTCAACCAGATAGGGACGCTTACGGAAACGCTTGCTTCTATCGATATGGCCAAAAAAGCGGGCTATACCGCTGTTATATCGCATCGTTCCGGCGAGACGGAAGATACGACCATCTCTCACATAGCCGTTGCGACCGGAGTAGGACAGATAAAAACCGGGTCAACATGCCGCACCGACCGTATATGCAAATACAACGAACTTTTGCGTATAGAGGAAATGCTCGGGGACAAAGCGGTATACGGAAGCAGCATATGGGCAAAAAGAGGATAGCGGCCGGACTGGTCTTATCGGCTATTCTGCTTTCGGTGATATTTTTACCGGGTCACACCAGACTGCGGGAACTGAAGGCCGAAAAAGAACAATATGAGAGGCGCATATCTCTTCTTGAGGAATACAATAAAGCTCTTCAGGAAGAGATAGAAAGAATGCGCGAGGATCCTGAGTACATAGAGAAAAAGGCGCGCGATAAACTGGGGATAGTGCGGAAAGGGGAGGTAGTGTACCGCCCGTCGCCGTAATGCGGCATACTTTGCTGGATATGTCTGTAGCATCTTTACTACAAGGGTCTGGCATTCCCTGCGAGGGACGCTCGATTTTCCCGGCGAGAAAATCTTCGCTCGACGGACGACCTCGTTCCCCCGAGGGCCCGTGCCCTCGGGGACCATGCCCACTCGGTCGCCCAACGCCCTCTCCGGGAACACCAGACCCTTGTAGCGGTAACACTCCGAGAAGAATTAATACGATAGTGTGTCAAAATGCTCGAAGGTAGAAACACAGGGGCCTTAGCGTGATTCCGAAGCATCTTTAACCGAGCGAAAGTTCGCTCTTCCTGGTTTTTTTATCTAACAAGAGCCAACTTTCGCGCCCCCGCAAGGGGCGGTTAAAGCAAGCGAGGAATTGCGCTAAGGTCCCTGTGTTTTGAGTTATGGTTTTTGGGACAATCATTAAGTAGAGACGGCCGGTATTGTCAACCTTGGGGTTTCAGGGCGGAGGTGGCGCCGCGGGAAGCGCATACCCGGGCGGCTATTTTTGAGGCGAATTTCAGATTATCGTGCATCTTTTTCCAAAAAATATCACGGCCCAGAAGGCAGTATCGGGCTA
>JBAYES010000006.1:0-56393 GCA_041667545.1 Candidatus Omnitrophota bacterium
ACATAGGGCCGAAGCAATCTCCCTCCGAAATATTTTCATATTATGAGATCACTTCGTCGCCCCCTTCGGGGGCTCCTCGTGACGACGGCGTTGGATTCTACTGCGGATAACTGAGGTGTTACCCTCGTAACGACGGCGTAGGATTCTACTGCAGATGACTGAGATGTTGCTCCGCCTTTGCCCGCTCCAACAATCAAAAATCCGTCTCCCTTTTTACCAAAATATCTTGAGTTGAAGGCGTTGCCATGGTAATATCCTGTAGAAAGGGTTATCCTCGCTCTTCGTCAAGTACGGAGCATAAGTGTCTCGGGCTGATTTGGCGTGAGACTAAAAAGCAAATTCCTACCAGTTAAGATCGAAGGATGGAAGACTGAATGTTATCCCCCATAAATATTGTTTCAACAATATTTATGGGGGATAACATAGAAGGTGAAAACTCAAAAATGAAATTATATGCGCTATATACCAAAACCCATAAAGTATTAAAAGATGAATGGTTTATGCCTTCTTTGCCCGACGGTTTTGACCTTAACCTTTTTGCTTCCAATGTTTGTGGGGGAGAATATCTTTCAGAAAATTTTAAATTGGCTATTTTAGCAAAAACAGACTTTATTATTGAAGCTATTAAAGAGAACTTAGGGAATATATTCGTATATTCAGATGTGGATATGCAATTTTTCGAACCGGTCAGCCAGGAACTAAAACGCTTGGTCCAAAACCGTGACATTGTTTGTCAGAAGGATGGACCGGGCCCAGATGCCCCGCTTTGTACGGGTTTTTTCGTGATGCATGCTTCAAAAAAAAATCTGGTTTTGTGGAAACTGCTGAAGAAGGTTGTTGAAAAGGAAAAAAGGGATCAGACTGGGTTCAACCGGCTTATAAAGAAAAAGGGGAAATACGCCTCGACAAAATTTTTTTTTACAAGATTCGACTATCAATATTTGCCGATAAAATATTTCGGCGGAGGGACCTTGTCAGGACGGTATTGGAATCCTGGAGACGATCTTGTTGTGCCTGAAAACATTGTCTTACATCATGCTAATTACACAAGTGGCGTTGAAAACAAGATAGCACAACTTAAATATGTCAGGAATGTGGTAAACAAGCGTCATAATTTTTCTTCCGAATAATTGAAAAGTAATTTGAAACTTGAAAAAATCAAATGAGTACCCATAATTCTTGGCACCACTTCTGCTCTGGTCAACTTGACAATGATCATCAATTCCGTATGCTGGCAGAGATTTAGAGCAAACAGCACCCTTATGCGAGGTTAAAAAGATGAAAAGATGCAAACGCTGTGTTCTGCCAGAGACAGTACCAGGTATATTTTTTAATCAAGCCGGGATTTGTAGCTTTTGCCTTTCCTATAAAAAAGAAGTTTATTTTGGAGAGGAAGAGCTGAGAAAAATAATTGATTCGATTAAGAATAAAAATAGTCATTATGACTGTATTGTTCCTTTAAGCGGAGGCAGGGACAGCTGTTTTGTTTTATATATGGCTAAAGTTGTATATGGGCTAAAGGTTTTAGCCGTAAATTATGATAATGAATTTAGGAATGATCAAGCGTTGACTAATATGCATAATGCTTGTAAGCGTCTTAACGTGAAACTTATTTCGTTTTGTTCTAAAATTAATATTGCGAAGAAAATGGTTCGTTCCGGTATCGGTGCCGGTATTTCTAAGGGTTTTTGCGGGATAGTGGGGCCGCTGTGTTCTGCTTGTTCTTATGGTTATAAAAGCGTAGTGTATCGTGCTGCAAAAACAAACAATGTGCCGTTAATATTGTGGGGAGAATCTCAAGCCGAACAAACTTTACATATGAGAAAAATACCAAAGGACGAGTCCTTAAAACAGAATAAATCTGGATATTTGGGGCACTACTTTAGACTTATGTATGGGTGGTTTAGATTGTTGCAACAGTTTGAATTTCCTGCCAACAGCAATAATACTCTATTTACTCCGGCATTAAAAAATAAAGATATCAAAGAAATTCGCCTATTTGACTATATTGTGTGGGATAGAAACAAAATAAAAGAAACAATTACAAAAGAGCTCGATTGGGAAAAGCCTATCGGTTTTATCTCCACATGGAGAACTGATTGCAAATTACACCATTTCATGAACTATTGCCATTTTAAAATGTTTGGTTGCAGCAAGGACTGTTTTGGGTATTGCAATATGATAAATAGCGGTCAAATGGACAGACGAGACGCTTTAAGACAAGAGAAGAAAATGCTGGCAACTCATTTCGATGGCATAGAAGAATTATTAAGGGATGAAATCGGACTCTCCAACAAAGAAGTTGCCACAATATTACATCTGAAATCATTTAATCTATGGGAAGGGGAGAGTATTTGTAGAATCAGAAATGTTAGTGAATAGCATATAGATCTACAACATATACCAAATGAAAAATAACAACAGATACCCGGATTTTTTGGTTGTTGGAGCAGGCAGAAGCGGGACAACATCATTACATGTCCTTCTAAGTGAACATCCTGAAATAGTGCTTCCGAAAGAAATAAAAGAAACTTTATTCTGGCATATTATATCTAATCCCAACAAAAGCCAGACCAAGCATCTTAAGAGGTACATTGGTAATATAGATGATTACTTGGAACTTTTTTCTGGAACAAAAGATAATCAAATATGCGGGGAAGTAACGCCTTCTTATTTATATTACCATGATTTTGTTATTTCTAACTTAAAAAAAATTCACCCCAACTGGAAAAATCTAAAAATTGTAATCATTCTTAGAGAACCTGTTTCCAAAGTTATTTCACATTTTCACTTTGTGACTAACCATTTAAAAATTAAAGATAAATCTTTAAAGCAAGCTTTGCAACTAGAAAATAAAAGGCTTAAAGAAAATAAATGTTTGCCGGATCTTTACTATTTAGATAACACAATGTATTACAAGCAAGTAAAAGCGTTCCAAGAAAATTTTAAGAATTTAAAAATTCTTTTTTTCGAAGACTTAAAGAATGATCCATCTTTGGTCATGAGAGAGCTTTGTTCTTTTCTGGAAGTAGACTCAACTTTTAATTTTAGCAATTTAGAAAAGAAACACAATGCTTCTATAAAAAAAATGATCCCTAAAAATAAAATTTCAGAAATAACACAAAATACTTATAGATGGTTCCCTTTTAAAACCCTTATAAAACATTTAATTCCGACACGTAAAATTTATAACAAACTGAATAAAAAAGAAAGCATTGATGAAAAGACAAAAATAAAACTGAAAGAATTATTTAGAGAGGACGTCTTGTCTTTGCAAAAATTGATAGGAATTGATTTAAAATCTAAATGGAATTATTAAAGCTACAAAACCATATATCATTAACTTCGAATCAATTGGTTCATCAAATCTTGTCTTACTCTCTGTTACTGAAGAAAGCAAAGAAGTCCTGTTTTATTCATATGCGAAGTAGTATCAGTTTTACAAAAAACGCTTAATGACATTGAGGATTTTAGGAGCGGCTATTTTTACGTCATTCTCTTGTAGTGCTTTTTTCTGTGCGCGCTCGCCAAGATATGCGCGTAGTTCTTTATTTGTTAATAATTCCAGTACTTTAGCCGCCATTTTATCAACGTCTAAATAAGGAACAACGAACCCGCAATCTTCATTAACAAACTCTACTGATCCCCCGGAACCGGCAAAACATACAATCGGCTTGCCAAGCGATGCCGCCTCAAGAACACTTAGCGGATACGAATCCGCCCTGGAAACCGATGCGAAGATGTCAAAAATGTTGAAATAATCTAAGGGATTAGATTTTTGACCAATAAAAAAAACGTGTTTTTTTAAGCCTGTTTTTTTTATATCATGCTGAAGACTATTGAAATAGTCTTCTCTTAAGCATTTCCCGACCCATATAAAATAAGGAATGTCACATCCTTTTACCTGAGAAATCCTGTACGCCAACTGTACAAAAAGGTCAGACCCTTTATGGTCTGCTATGGAGCCGCTTGCGCCGACAACCAAAGCATCCGATGGGATGTCAAGTTCTTTTCGAATGTTCAGTGCCGCTTCTTTTGTAGGTACCGAATCTCCATTGGAAAGCGGGAGAAATCCATGAACAGTATCAATTTCTTTATCCGAGATCCCGTAAGTATCCGTGAGAGTATTTCTTGTGGTTCCTGAGACAGCGATATAGTGACTAGCATGTTTCTGAATATATCTTAAATTGGATTGTAAAAAAAAATGCAAGCTATATTCATTTTCATGAACATGGGCTATGACGGGACACTCGTAATGAGATAAAGTCGCCAGAACATCTCCGCTGGCGACAGAATTTATGTAAATAAGACCAATATCTTTCCTGCGCAGTTTTTCTTTAAAAAATCCGCGATAGATTTGTTTTGTGGTATTATAAGACCCGATCCACGAAAGTATCTTTCCCTTTAACCCATACGGGGCAAGTTTTTTGAATTCCGAGATAAGGTCTCTGTTTCCTTTGCTAACATTTTTCACTAAAATTTCAAAGGGGATGTCTGTGTTTGTCTTAAACCATTTCAAAAAATGCAATAATAAAATCGATGCTCCATTACGTGAGGCGGAGTGCAAAATAAAAAGAATTTTTTTTCTGGTTTTCATTTTTTATGTTTTTATTGTACTTGACAAAAATTTGAGTTTCTACTCACCAACTGTACACCTCGACTCTTCTGATTATCAATATTTTTTAAATACTGAAATACCCTCAAAGATATATCTGCAAGGGTATCTATGAAAATCCCAAATATATCTGTATGGTTTTTTTAGTGTACCCATTTTTCTCTGCCAGCGCCCGCCTTTGGGATCAATTTCTGGCTAATTAGATCCGTCATTTTATCATACATATCTTGCGCGCTAAATCGAATTGCAATGCGTTCACGATTTATAGATCCCAGTCTATTGCACAGGCAAGGATCTGAAGCAAGCTTTAGTATTTGTTCTGCAAAATTTTTTGCGTTTTCTGGTTGACTTAATAAGAAATAATTTTTGGGTCCCATTATTTCACGAATGCCCGGTATGTCAGTCGCTACTACCGGCAAACCCGATGCCATACACTCTAAAACGCCGTTAGAACACCCTTCAGACTTTAAACTAAAAACCCCTATATTACTTGCGCTGAATAGACCATAAATATCTTTCACCGTGCCTAAAAATCGAATATTTCCACCGAGTCCCAGGTCAAAGGCTAATGCTTTCAGCATTTTTTTCGTACCCTGGTCCATGCCAGCCAACAATAACACAGCTTGACGATTCATCTTATGCAGTTGATCCAGAACTAACCGCCACGCCTTTAATAATGTAGCGTGATCCTTTCTGATGCTAAGATTGGCTAACATACAGGCCAAAAAGCAATTATCGTCTACTCCTAACTGGCGACGCCATGCTGCACGATCGGTTTCGGATGGACATGGTTCAACACCATTTGGGATAAGACAGATACATTTTTGATCTACATTAAGCGCACGAAAAAGAAATCCTCTGAGATGCTCAGAATTACAAACAAATAAAGACGCCATCCGAACCGACAATCGCTGGCTTATCCCTCCGCAAAGACTGATTCCTGCATCTCTCTGATTCCAGATACACAACTGTGCCCCCGTCAAACGCCATACCAAATTACAAAGTATATTAGGAAGCGCAGTGTATGGCAAAATTACATCCGGATGAGCCCGCCGAAGAAGTAGAGCCATTTTTACGAGATTTCGTATCATATCAAAATTCTTCCTCCGAGGGTTAATGGAAATTACTTTCCATGGAATTCCGTATCTCTCACAAAGTTGCGCGATTTGGCCTACAAAATTAAATCCCCAGAACTCTACTTCCATACCAATTTCCTGTTTTAAATAAAGCGCTAACATCAATCCTTGACGTTCGGATCCCCCCATCCCCAGGCTTGGTTGCACAATAATAATACGCTTGCCTTTAAGAATAGGTGGCTTCAAAGATCGGCTTCGAATAGACTCAATAAAATTGTCTCTCATAATTAAACTACCCAGTTACGGAACAAATAAAATCCGCTATTCGAATTGTATGGTCCCTATAATCAAAGTTCGAACCGCATAATTCGCGTCCGGAATCACTAATTTTTTTTGCATATTGAGGCGTTTTTAACAAAATTTCGATACCTGTAGCAAAATCTTTTACGTCATTGACTTTACATAAGATAGCATTTACTTCGTGTTTTAAAAATCTTGAAATTTCTCCTGCGTTTGAGCTAACAACAGGGCGTCCAGAAGCAAGATATTCACCCAATTTGTGAGGAAATCGAAACAAGTCCTTCTCGATATTCTCTAATGGTAAAAGCAGCACCTCAGCTGCTGTAATCTGTTTCTTAAGCTCATCCGCATGGATGTAACCAGAAATCATTACCTGATTATCCGGCAATCCTACGTTAGCCTGATAATCCCTGAGGAGATGCGTTATCGTGGGTGTTGTCATGCCGATCAATCGCAGTATCACCTTTATATCTCTATACCATAGTTCGGCCATAACATCGATTAGGAATTTTGCGTTATTGGTATATCCAATCAAATCCCCACACCACAGAATATATTTATCTTTGTTTAAAGTGGAGACGTATTGATCTTTTAGGGGTTGCCATTCTTCGATATTAACCAAAATCGGCACTTTTAAAATCGGTGTTCTATATTTTTCGGTGTTGCAGAGTTTCATGACTTCTTTAAAAATATTTTCTGAGATCACTATAATACCGTCTATTTTTCTTAAAATGAATTTAACGTAAAGATTCTTTTCTATTGATGAATATATTGGAAAGAGGGGCAACCATTCGGTTATTTCTAAAATAACCGGCACACGGATAGCGCGGCATAGAAATATGATGAATGTAAAAATTACACAGCTTCTTCCGTAAAGATATATGCAGTCCAGCTGCTTCGTATGGCGCAATTGGATCAGTCGCAAAAGTCCGATAAACAGACCTTTAAAACCCATGCATGTACGGTAAAAGTGGTGATTGTTTTTTAGTATGGTTTCGCCGGAAGTATACTCAAAATCAATCCCTTTGTATGAACCCTTTGAAACGTTATTCCCGGGAACATTATAACAACCACTTAAAGAATTAAGCTGCAGAACCCTTACTTTTACTCCCTGCGCTATCAACCCTAAACTTATTAAACGTATGCGATTCGAGGCAGCTCCTCCAAATGGAAAACCAAAATCTTTTCCCGCTATGACTACATTTAGCAATTCTTTATTCTCCTCGGTTATTTATATAAAGTTCTATCTTTCTACGTATCTGTTCCCCTTTTAGATATAATTATCATCTGTTTAGCGGGATTACCTGCAACAATTGTGCTATCGGTTCTTCATTATCGCGCAATCCTAAAATTGCCAATTCTTTACAATTCGGTTTTATTATCTTTAAAAGATTATGTAAAATGTTTTGCAATTGGTAATAAAAAACTGGATATATTTCTCCTGAACATGGGTAGCCCTGAACAGATTATATATAAAAAAAGCCTTTTTTAAAATTAACTTGCGATCCTTAAATTCATTTAATAGCATTGTGTAATTTTTTGTACCCTCTTTTTTACCAATCATCGTCAGCCTTAATCATCCCTTCCCAATTTAAGAAATCCCAGGCAATTCTTACCCTGCCTTCTATTATTTCGGGCCCAATCTTGTTATCCAGCTTAGAAGCTATTGTTCCATACCCATCATAATATGGGTATAAAAAAACAGAATCAAATTGTATTTTCCTAATAATATCTAAAGTCGCAAAAAAATCCACTTCTGTTTCTGAAGGAAAACCAAGAATAATCTCAGTCCCAAGCCTTAAATTAGGGTTATATTTTTTAAATCGCAATAAAACATCTGCAATTTCCTCAACAGTGTGGTGGCGATTCATTAATTTCAAAATTCTATTACTTCCAGATTGAAGGGCGCATGATATTTTTCGGATCTTTCTTGCTTTCACCATTTCCAACATTTCAGCTTGATAACGCAACACCCATCGGGGATGTATTTGCTCAAGATGCCAAGAAACGTTATGTTGTCCAGAAGCCACAGATAAGCTTCCTAAAAGTTCGCCAAACGAACTTTTAATATCTAAACCATAAGCCCCGGTGTTATCGCTTAATATTATAAATTTACGAAATCCTTTACCCAAAAAGCCTTTGTACTCCTCTATACAAGTCTTTATTGACTTGCTGGTAAGTTTTCCTATTGCCTTGGTTATGGAACAATAAGAACAATTTTCCATACACCCATGGCTAATGCGAAGATAAGCTGTTTTTTTGTTTTGCGTTCTTACGCACTTGCGAATAGTTTGGATTAAACGTTCAATAATATTCGGTGAGAATTTTTGAGTGGCTTTTTTAGGATTGGAATAAATGGAACCGTCATCGGGTATATTCGAAAATTTTATTTTAAATTTGTCAAAAAAAATGTCAATTTTATATAAGTCTTTGGTCGAAAGGTATCTTCCTTTGAACTCCTGGTTAAATTTTATTGGGGCTATTTCCGGCAAACAACCGAGAATAATTAATTCCCCTTTGTATTGTTTAAACTCATTAATATACTCCCAACATTCTTCTTCTCTTTCTTTTCTGAAACTGCACGTGACAAAAATAATATAATCTGCTACTTGCGGTTCATTTGCAATTTGATATTTATTCAACGTGAAATATTGGACGAGCTTCGAACAATCCATCAGCCTTCTCGGGCAACCATTACTTTTTATAAATACCTTCATTTTTGCATCCTTTTTCCATTATAAATTGATGGAGAATGTACGCGCTCCGGGACTTCATCCAGGAAGCAAAGTATCATGTGAACTACGCCTTTCACAGTTATGAACGAATCAATGCTGCAAGAGATTATGCAACCGTTTTGAGGTCACACTTGTTAAAAGAGTCCGATCGCACAATTATTAATTCCAATTTAGTAGAAATACTCTAAAACTTCTTAGAAAGTTTTTGGTATCTGAAAATAAATACTTTGAACTTAGCAACATGTATTTTAAAGCGAATAATTTTGCACTTCTATACTGAACATACCACCTATAATTCCGATATCTCCATAATGAAATTGCTTTATCATAAAATGCATGATCTTTATACTTATTTATTGATTTAAGGTGCGAATTAATGGCTTTAAATGATAACATTTTTTTATTAGAGTTTATGCATGCTCTGTAATACATTAAAAACTCATTAATGAATCCTATCTTAAAATGTCTCGCAATCCTAAGGTTCATATCGAAATCTTCAGCCCACAAATCCGTATCATAAAAACCTACTTTATCAAATACTTCTTTTCTGAACATATAATTTACTGGTGGGTGAAATTCTTTGAAAAACAATTCTTTAAAAATACTTCCTCCTCTATAGGAATTAGCGTTTAACTCGGTTACTTTATTTAAAATTCTCCCTTCTTCATCTATATAGATAGCCTTGCCAAATACCATCATATACTCAGGATTATTTTTGAAAAAATGAACTTGTAATTCTAATTTTCGTGGTACCCAATAATCATCTGATGCACAAAAAGTTAAAAAATCACCATTAGCAAGCTCCCCATACCCTCTATTTAACGTATTTGCAAGTCCTTGATTTTCATTTGACTCAAAATAAAACCCGTATTTTTGTTTTAATTTTTCTATTATCTCAGCACTTCTATCAGTGGACCCATCATCAAAAACAAACAATTCAAAATTTGTATATGTTTGACTGTAAATACTCTCTATACACTTTTCCACATATTTTTCATGATTGTAGCAAGGAACTACAATAGAAACTAAGGGCTTCATAATTTATAAAAATTACGGATTAATTCTGTTATACGTAACATTTGCTCAGCCCTCATCCCCGGCCACACGGGTAAACTTAAACAAGTTTCAGCAATTTCTTCTGCGATGGGAAAATCACCTTTTTGATATCCTATATGTTTGTAAGCTTCTTGTAAATGAGGTGGTATCGGATAATGATCAATGTACCTACCCCGTTGTCATGCAAGTATTGTTGTAGCTCATTTCGTCTTGAAGTACGAACAACATATAAGTGATATGCATGCGTTGCATTTTTTGCGGTTTTCGGTAGAATTAGATCCGGAATATTTGCAAGCTCTTTATTACACCAGATGGATATCTCTTGTCTCTGGTTTATCCATTCATTCAGCTTTTGTAGTTTAACACTCAACAAAGCTGCCTGTAGCTCATCCACCCGCATGTTGTAACCTATAGTCTGGTTATAATATTTCTTTTGGGAACCATAGTCGCGTAAAATTTTTACCAGGATAAAAGCTTGTACAATTATATGACCCCCAGGAACCTGTAGGTTTTCCATTGAAATCCGCTCCTTGTGCTTGAGCGTTGTCAGGTATAATACCTAACTGTACCCCCCATCTCTCGTAAAAGCTTGGACAAGGATAAAAGTGAAAGCCACACTTTACACATGGGAAACCATTTTATGATATCATTGATGGCATGCCTTTGCAATCCCGTTTTTTTCACTGAAACAGGAAAAACTCAGCATAAAAGAAACTGGAAAAGGCCCATCCGGAAACAGTGCCAGATCCGGATTACTCAACATAATACAATAGAAGAGCCCTGCGATACTCCTAAAGAATACCAAAGATTATGGGTTCGGATCATACAGAAAGTCTATAAAATTGAGCCTCCCATCTGTCCCGCATGCAGCGGTACTATGAGTACTGTCTAATCCATAACCGTTAAAAACATAATTCACAGGATACTTTCCCATCTGGATGAAATCCCAAAGCGCGGCATTCCCCATCATTTCCACGGAGCTTATCATAGAAACATACTATTATGACCTGTCCTCAAACGATATTACCTGAATGGGTATGGGAGAGAAGCGCTCGGTTCTGTCTAATTTTATACCGAAATGGTAGATTTTCAAGAAAATATTGCATCTCGGATCTCCTTAGGGTAGACTATCGCTGTAGGAGGGACCCGGATGGTGCTAAATGAAAGGAAAATAGCCTGTTCCACGAACATTATAAAAAGCAAATTCTCACTTGGTGATGCAGTCATGAGAAAGATCAATGAAAATAGTTCTCCACACCTTTTTTATTGTAGAAAAAGAATGCTTATTGTTTGGTATTGTTCGCTGGCAATGAGGATTATTGCAAAATGGTGGAAAGTAAAATTGGGACGAAATTGTAAATTTCACGGTTTTGCAATGTTTTACAGAACTCCCGGAAGTGAGATTTATTTTGGTCATAATTCAACCTTCAATTCTTCACATTCATCGAATTTAATAGGTGTTAATAGACCTTGTATTATCTCAACTCAAAAGCCGGGAGCTACGATTAAAGTTGGTAATAATTGTGGTTTTTCAGGAACGGTTATTAGCTGCGCCAAAAGCATTAAATTAGGTAATAATGTTCGTTGTGGGGCCAATACGCTCATGACTGATACTGACTGGCACACAGACGATCCCAGGACAAGTCCGGATGCTGAAATAATTATTGGTGATAATGTTTGGTTGGGTGAAGGAGTAAAGATATTAAAAGGGGTGACAATCGGTTCCGGTGCTTTAATAGCAGCCGGTAGTATTGTCACCAAAGATGTAACGTCAAATTGTTTATATGCCGGGATTCCGGCGAAATTTATTAAAGAGTTTAAAATTGATGAATGAAAACGCAAAACTTAATGTAGTTTTTTTAGGGTTTTATGAATTACCCGAGTGTATGTAAATTTTCCGTGGAAGCCTCTTGGCTATAATCATCAGCATCTGTCCGTCCCGGGAAACAAAATACAGCCTTTTCAGGGCTTCTCTCTGCGCATCCTTCAATAACCAGAGAACGTACCCCGTCAAAAGGAGGTTATATCGTCGGCTACTATATCATTCAATACTTCAAGCACGGGCTCAGCGAATTCACTGAGCCGGGATACCCTGTTTGCTTTTCCAGAAGTGACCTTCTCCCAGGATATCACTTTTTTTGTTCGATGATTATTTTTTCATATCGGCTTAAACTCTCATCTTTAAACTTACAGACACGTATGCTTATTTTAGCGGAACTCTTTACATCGAATATAGTGTCGTCTCCATTATGAACTAACTGATGCGGGAAGTGTGTATAAGTTGGGGTATATCATGAAAAGTAATATTGGTCTGTCGAGACCGAGAATAATTGTGTTGCCCAAAATTAACGATGCGAAGGGAAATCTAACATTTATTGAAGAAGGCAAGCATATACCGTTTGACATAAAAAGGGTGTATTACCTCTATGATGTTCCTGGTGGGGGATGTCGCGGTGGGCATTCGCACAAAGATATGGAACAATTTATTATTGCATCAAAAGGAAGTTTTGATGTTATTTTAGACGATGGGTGTAATAAAAAAAGAGTGCATTTGAATAGATCACATTATGGCCTCTATATTCCGCCAGGAATTTGGAGGGAACTCGATAATTTTTCTACTGATTCAGTTTGTCTCGTCTTTGCATCAAATACATTTTCTGAGGATGATTATATCCGTAATTATGCTGATTTCATTAATCAAAGCGTATCTATCTATAGAAATCAAAACAATACAAATAGGTCAAGATTGTTCGGCAAAAATATAGATTTACGCTTAGTTGATACGGATGATGCAAATTATATACTTGAGCTTAGAACTACTCACCATGCAACTAAATATCTCTCTACAACAGAGAACGATGTAAAAAAACAGGTTCAATGGATAGCTGACTACAAAATACGAGAGCAAAATAAAAAGGAATACTACTATATTATTGAATCGAAAAAGTGTCATAAATATGGAGCTCTTAGGGTGTACGATTTACTTGAAAATTCATTTTGTTGGGGCAGTTGGATTGTAGAGCCAGATAGTCCGCCATATGTTGCAATAGAATCAGTGCTGTTGGTGTATGAATTCGGATTTAATATCCTCGGATTTCCCAAGTGTCATTTTGATGTTCGAAACGAGAACAAAAAAGTTTTGGAATTCCATTTGCGTTTTGGAGCACAGGTGGTTGGCAAAGACGATTTGAACACATACTTTAACTTAAATAAAAATACTTTTGAAAAAACAAAGAATAAATATAAAAAATATCTTGGGGTGAAATGAAATAACCATAGCATTTAAAAACAATGGGGCCGTTTAATAATAATTGTCTGCAAACTATAATGAAAAAGTTAAACATATTTTTCTATGTCTTTGTAAAATGAAATATAAATTGCTGCCTGATATTGATATTAGTAAAGATTGTCCAATTATAAATCAGCGTAAAATATTAAAGGAATTGCATTGTTATAATGGACGGGTAAAATGACCGGCAACATTGATATGTCAAAAAATAGAATAATTGAATTGCCTAAAATTATTGACAATAGAGGAAATCTCACCTTTATTGAAGGCGGGCGACATATCCCTTTTGACATTAAAAGAGTGTATTACATACATAATGTTCCTGAAGGGCAGCTTCTTGATGGACATTCTAACAAGAAATATGAAGAATTAATTATTGCTCTTGCTGGTAGCTTCGATGTAATTTTAAATGATGGGTATAATAAAAAGAAAGTACACTTGAACAGGGCTTATTACGGTTTGTATGTTTCCGCAGGGGTGTGGCGTGAACTCAATAATTTTTCATCAAATCCTGTTTGTTTAGTTCTGACTTCTGGTTTCTATTCTGAATCTGATTATATTAGAGATTATGCTGCTTTTCTTGACTATATTTCGGTTGACAAATAAGCGTCCTTGGAATACAGCCATTCTGGATATTTGAATCCCAAGCCACGTTCTGCTTCCTTCACGGAATCAGGAAAATTAGTTTCGATTAGAAATGAAAGAAAAGCGTTTCGTATTAGTTGTCTCCATCCGTGAGACACTTTTTGGGGCTGGTTTTAGCATACTGGGGACTTCCTTGGCAGTCAGCATACCTTTTTTATCTGTAATTACAAGAGTTTATGGATAGAAAATCCACGACCTTCATTTATTTTACTTCGTATGGCACACCGGTACAAGATTCAGCCCGTAGGTCAGATTTGGTGTGGGATCTGAACAACAAATTTCTCTTAGTCCAGTATCAGTTCAGGGGGACGCTCCTCTTCAAAACGGTAAGATTCGAAAAACGCCCGCTTCTCTCCTTCTCCCCATATTACGCGGCTTGCAGTGACTATGTAGTCGGCTATGGGGTCACCCATTGACATAATTGTCAAGCAAAGACAAAAGTTTCCCTTGTTCTTTGTTTTTAGGCTTTTTTGAGGATCTGGTCTTTATAAAGTTCGTAATATCTCCTCAAAGTTTCCTCGAATATGATCCTTTCGGGCCGTGGGAAACCGTACGTGTAGAGCCCTTCACCATCACATTTTTCGAGGCCGGGAGGCGTTACGTTACTGTCGGGATCAGGTGAGAACATAAGAAAGATAAAAACGTCATGCTGGTTCAGGTTCGTCCGCACTCCTTCCGTTATGTTAAGTTGGAACATCCCTGTGCGCCGCGCTTCCGCGTCGTATTCGAGATTGCTGTTCAGACACCTTATACCGGTATTCGAATGTGTTATTGCAGGGCCTTTTTCTGCTGAGCGCGCCTGTTGCTCCCGGACGCTTTCATAAACAAGGCTCGCGGCCGGTCTGTCGGTCTGTTTCTTTAAAATGATCACCCTGTCATCATCTATAACACCTTCCAACATCCACATTTCATTTATGTGAGCCCTGAAATCCCTGATCTCTTCAGCACTGTCAACCCCTTCCGGTGCCATGACAACCAGATAATCGTAATTATTATCTTTTTCTTTGTCTGTTCCTTGGAGCTGCCTGCGCCGCCCGACCTCAAGCCCCACGGGTACTACTTCAGGGCCCTTCCCAGAGATGAGCGCCCCCCCGTCAGCGTAATGTATAAAATAACACGGTTCTGTCCGGGAACTCTCTATTATCTTCCCGGCAAGAGATCTTCCGACAATGTCCGCGGCAGCCGAATAACTTTTTTCAAGGTTCATCTGACGTATCCTGAGCTGTCTGAACGTTTTGTCGGTCAGATCGTAACTTCTTCCTTCGGGGAGGTTCTTTACCGCTATCCCGGCGATACCCCTAAGATCATCCATATCTCTCAAACGCGCGTACTCATTGTCCTGCAAAGCATCCAGATATCTTTTTTCCGGATCTTCCGCTGTCCGCAATTCCGCCATTAAGTCCTCTCTCTCGGCGGATAGAAGCCCGATAACAATGTTGTCCTTGGCATGTTCGACGAACTCCCTGAAGATCTTTTCCGCCTCTTCGGTTATATTGCCCGCATCCGAAAAGACATCACCGGAGATGAACAAAGCCAGAGTCCTTTCGTTCTTTATGCCCTCCAACGTCTCGCGAAGCTGTGTTTGCGGATCCTTCCCGCGGACCGGAAGAATGCGGATCTCCATTTTATCCTCCATCTCTTTGATAAAATCCGTTCCGAGAGATAAGTATATCTTCTTCTCGATCCCGAGGACAAGGTCATAGATTTCCCGGGTTTCAAATTTTATTTTCCGTTCCTCCTCCAGGAGCCTTTTGCCAAAAACCCGTAAAATAAAATAATTGACCGCGCTTACCACCCTTCGCCACAACGCCGGCATTCCGAGAGATCTTATCTCGTCCCGGGAAAGAGAGATCCTGCCCAGAAAGTACATAAACCTTCTGTAAAAATCCTGCGGATACGTTTTCCGGAGTTTTTGGGTCTCGGCATTGCTGATAGCCACATAAAGCGCCCGTACCGAGCCCCCATACCCCAGCCGAAACTCCTCGTCTTTTTTATCTCTGCCGAAATCGAAAGGCTTGATCCTGTCAAGCATGACCCTCACTTTACCTTTCCGGGTAACCGTCCAATCCATGGTATGAGGCACGTTGTTAGCAAGAAGAACCTTTATATTGGCCCACAGAACCCTTGAGAGAGCGTCTATATCCCGGCTTTCAAAGATCTGCAAGGTCCCGGGAACACCCCTGGCCCATCCGGACGTTACACCATCCTGCCGCTGTTTTTCGCCGATAACAATATGTCCCTTGTCGAGGCTTTTCCAGAAAGGAGATACGCTCTTCCTGAATTGGCCGTGAAAATGAAGCTGTGAGGCGCCCGCGTTAATCCCGTTGTAATGGCCTCCCCATTCGGAACCGATCGCCCTTTGAAAGGTCAGAAGATCTTTTATTTTCGCGAGAGAGAGGTACTGCGGCCAGGAGCGTGTCGAGATCATCATAAAGTGATGGGGAAAATACGGCCGGATATTTACGGCCGCTATATATTTCCTGCCGTTTACGCGGAATTCTTTTTTTCCTCCGATCTCCAGTATTTCTCTTTCATCAAGACGGCACAACTTACATCCCGCAGGGTGGGGCTCTTTGACCGAGCCTGCTTCCCTCGGCGCACGCTGTTCATAAGCGTACCGCTCC
Organism: Candidatus Omnitrophota bacterium; assembly: GCA_041667545.1. Taxonomy (GTDB): domain Bacteria; phylum Omnitrophota; class Gorgyraeia; order Tantalellales; family Tantalellaceae; genus SLID01. The sequence goes on from JBAYES010000006.1 coordinate 16,341, forward strand.
GCGCTGAGATAGGTACCGGTCGCGAGCGGGTCCAGATCCGGAGCCACTCCGAAAGGCAAAGATTCTTCCCTAAGGGACATCGCCGGATCGTACATAACTTCGTAAACGTCATCGTCCACGGACACCAACGCCTTAGTAACATCCTTATTGAAACTTCCCAAAGCTGTCTCTACCTTAATGGAAAGGCCTCTGTCGAAAAGCCGGCGCGAGAAAGCGTAAAGTCTATCGGCAAGCGCTCCGAACCTTCTATGTTTTTTCCCCGCAGGTTTTGCAGGTTCGTCGAGATCAGCCCGTGAGTCTTTCCATAAAGCTCTTCCCTTGGAAACCGCCATTTTACTGCCAGCGGGTACAAAGAGATCCTTCCCGGAAGACGCGTCCAGCATTATTGTGTCTTCTCCCTCAAAAACCGTGGAATCGCCTATTTCGACGGTACCTCCGGCCTCTATCAAAACCGTCACACCGTCCCTGAAAACAACGTTGTCATGGATAACAACTGAGCTCGGGTAATAAGGGGATCCCCCGATGTAAAGACTTACTTCGTCCTCAAGCGCAATGCCTTCCCCCAAATGCTCCAGCCTGGCAAGCGGGCTTATCTCTACCTTGCTGGTACTGCTTATTTCCGCGCCTGAGAGAAGCGCTTTGTCCCTGTTCTCGGCGAACTTTCTTGCCTCCGCAAGTTTTTTCGGGTCTTTCATCGGCCTCACGCTGTCGAAAGGGACCTCGACAACGAGGAAATCATCCGCGCAAAGAAAAAGTTCCGTTATCGAATATTGCAGTTTATTCACCAAGGCCACCCCGCCGCCGCTCATCCTTTCGCGTTTATTCCAATGTACCTGGGGCGGCATCCCTCCGCTTTTCATGTAGCTCACCGCTTTATACAGGTCTATGCCGAACATCCCCGCGTACGCCACGGTTTTCCCGCGCTCTGGGTCTTTCAGGAGCCTGTCACGATCCGAACCACGTATATCCCTGTATTCCAGCACCTCCAGTCGTTTCTGTCCTTTGTCCTGTTCGGATATCCTGTTAACAATAACCCCCAGTTTAAACTCTTTTTCATCCGGATATTCGTACCCCAGAACGACAAGATCTTTTCCTCTTCCCGCGTTCTTGGCTCTTATGAGGCCCTCCATCATATCGGCGCTGTAAAGAGCGTCTGTCTGAAGAAAGTAGAGATCCTTTATGCCAGGCCTGTTTCTTTTAAGCCATTCGATACAGGATCGGCCTTTAACCCGCTCCCTGCCTTTTTCAAGGAAAATATCGAAACCGTCTTTCCCAAGAGCCAGAAAAGAACCCCCGGTACCGCCGCCGCTGCTCAAGATCTCTTTCTGATTGAGCAGTACCCGTCCATCTGATCCGAATACCGGCGGGCCCGGGTGATCTTCTTTTATAATAATGGTATCCAGACCGAAAAAATCGTTTTCCTCGAGCAGATCCTTGATAAGTCTCCTATTCTGGGAAGTACTTATTATGATAACGGGGATGTCGGAACTTCTATCCCTGGACAGGCCGGCTATCTCTTCGAGGATCAAATGAAGAGGTGATTTATGTGTCACCACTGTGAACGGTACGGTGGCTTTAGAAAAAACCTGATCAGGCAAGATCCTTATATCCGAAATACCAAGACGCGCTTTTTCTTCATAGCCGAGATCCGTTATCGAGGCAAGCCGCGTACCCATTCCTCCGGCCATAACCACAAATGCCGAACGAGCAAACTCTTCGTTCTCCGCGGCGCGAAGGTCCGGGTAAACAGTTCCGTCGTTATCGTACAACGGCCGTATATCCTCTTCCGCGAAAGGTTCATGGGCATGCGTTTTAAGCGGACGATCTTCCTGAATAAGCGGTGTTATTTTAACCTGGAAGGCCTTTTCAGGGAACCGTTCCCTCGTTCTTCGATGCATTTCCTCCGCGGTCTCGCGGGCATTCTTCCCCAGAACCATCACCTCGCCGCGCCGGGGCCCCTCCGCTATAGCTGAAAACACTTTTTCCTGGTCGATCTCATCATCCGAACTGACCACGGCAATCACTGGAGTATGACGCGAAACCCGCCCGGGGTAGTAGTAAGAACGTTTTTCTATCTCCCTGTATATGCGTTCCAGATATTCGGTGTATGAAGCCATATCCCGTTTTTCTTCCGGCGTGAGGTCGGCCCTTTTGTGTTCCAAGGCCTTGAGCCTCTCCAACACTCCCTGCGCCGCTCTCTCAAGTTCCCTTCGGCTCCTGTCAACTCTGGTTCCTTCTGAAGACGATGATACCATTTCCCTCGCTTTGGGGCCCAAACGGAATAAAATATCTGTCGCCGAAGAGTAAGGGTTCACATCCCACTTTTCTTTGAGTGAATCGGGATCATATGATTGAAAAACCAGTTCTATATGCTCCTCTTCCAATATATGGTCTATCTCGCGCCGCCCGTCGTCGGCCCGGCGGTAAAGGTATTCATGCGCTCCCAGTCCGGAAAGATATGTTATATTTTTACCGGATCCGGGATCCGAGGCAAGTTTCCACAGATCTTCTCCCAGAACTTTTTTGATAACGCTGACGATATAATCGGCGCGTTTATACTGAATCTGCCCCAGGTCGGACGCCCTGACGATAATAACATGCCCCAAGTTAAGTTTTTTTGCCTGGTAACGGATCATCGCCTCGTTCAACGCGGCCAAAGACTTCCATTCACGGGAATAAAGTTCCTCAAAGAACTCCCCGTACTCGTCAAAATAATCCGTGCCGGAGTAAACTCTTTTCAGCCATTCCCAATGTTTTTTTCTCCAGGGAATGTCTTCCGAAATAACTTTATCTTTTATGAGATCGCTGTCATGTCCTTTTCTAAGGGGAACTGTCATCCAGTCTTCCTCTTCCTTCCCGGGCCCTGGAAAACGCTGTCTGTTCTGCCATTCCTGTTTTTCATATATCCTTTCGTCTGCCAGGACAAAAATGTCGCTTTGCCCGAGTTTGTGGAAAAACCCCATGTAACGGTGATACCCCGGCTGATGGATAGAGACCACGATCCCGCCCTTTTTCAGGATCTTTTTGCGTAACCTTTCTTCCCTTTCGTTAAAGGCGGCCGGGGATCTCGTTCCGCCCGCCGTCTCCGCTTTTATATAAGTGTTCTCCTGGCCGGTTATCTCTAAAACTTTTTCACTGTCCCCCCGAACCACAGCGTCCAGAAACGAAAATAACATTCTTTCGAATCCTTCCCTGTCATAGGGATCTTCTACGTTCTTTACATAAAAAGCCGTTATGTGTTTTTGTTTCAACAGCTCGTTTTCCCCCGTTATCCGCCGAGACGGGTCTATCGGTAAAAATCCGAAATCTTCATCCGTTTCATAGCAAAGATTGTCATCCAGCGACATTATTCTTAAAGGTCCTTTGGTCGTCTCGAGTTTGCCGATAAGGACAGACACGGCCTCAAAAAGGGACTGCTGTTCCCTGCCGATCTTTTTCCTGAACGCCAATTCACTTGGGGCCATCTCTGTTTCCATGAGCATTTCGGCATAGCTGCCCGCGTGGCCTTTTTCCGGAGTGAATTCTTCCAGATACCGGCCACTCTGACCGTCCAGCTTCTCGGAAAAATCCTTATATTCCCGCCGTCTGCGGAACTGTGATACGTAAGAAGACAGAAGATGTTTTTTGGCGGCGCGGCCCTCTTCTCCGAAATAAGCGCCCAGAGTAGGCCTGAGCCGGAATTGTTCGAACTGGTTCACCCCTATCGCGGACGGGTAGAAATAAAGCGCGGCCGGCTCGAGCCCTCTTTCCTTCCTTTGGCGGTTGTATCCAGCTACCGCCTTTAAAGCCTCGCGGGTTACATCGCGATGATGCTGGTGATACGCAGCGGACGGCAGAGGGACGATCACCACTGTCGTGTTCTGCCGTTCCATCGCTTTACGCAATTCTGTCATCGCCCTGGGGGATAGCGCCTCGAAAGTGGACTGGTACGTCAATAATTTCCCTTTCTCGTCCCTTACAGGCTCTTCAACTCTGCTGGTAAGTTCAAGACTTCTATAAAAAACGTCTCCCCCGAGTCTTTCCACCATCGCCTTACCTTCCTCCAGGCGCACGCGTTTCTTGACATCATTCAATTGCCTGCCGTCAAGCTCTTCCTTCATTTGGAGCTTTTCCACGGCGTATTTTCGCGCATAGCTGTCTTCGACCCCTTCGGGATCGTTTATAACGCTGATAAGCGAAACACTTTCGCTGTTCGGGACTATGAACTCCTTCAATATGTTACCCAGAAAAAACGCGGCATCATCATGGTGCGGCTCAATGACCAGAACTTTTTCACCCCTGAATTTTTCGGCTATCTCTCCTTCTTCCCAAACAGTATCGCCGGCGGGTATAAAATCCACGATCTCGTCCCCGCTCAGGTAATAATCGTTCAAAACGGCGGACACCGTGCCGAAATAAAAATTCAACAACGCGTTTATTCTTTCGATACGCCTTGATCCCGGCTCAAGTCTGGCAAGGTTGCGACCGGCATATTCCACTATTTCCCTGTCGGTTTCGGATAATTTTCCGGAACGCAGCATCTCCTCGGCAAGCGCCGTCAGGTAATCGACTATACGCCTGTATTGCCCGGGGCGGACATATTGCAGATCGTCAGCTATGGTAACGAGGATCTCTGTTTTCTCCATGGAAATAATATCGGCCGCCATGATCCTCTCTGCCTTTTCAGTAAGTTTATCTCTTGCGGATAAAGCAAGGATCCCTTTATTGGCTTCGGAAGAAGGTCTTTCGAGCATATTGAAGATAAGATCGCGTATTTTGTTTATCCTCTTCCGGATATCTTTTTGTTCCTCCGGTTCATTGCTTAGCTTAAATAAAAGCTCCAAAGCTGACATGAAGAGCACCAACCCGTTAATAATCTGCGGGGGGTACTCAAAACCCCATCCGGGACTGTTCCGGAACTCCTCAAGGATCTTTTCTCTTTCTTCCATAAGACCCGCGGCCACCGCCGCCATTTCAGGATCGGAAGGGTTTACGGTGAGAGGGGTCTCGAATCTTTCACCTGTCGCGGGCGAAAGGATCTCTCTTGATGTAACGCCATATTCCCCCGACTCTATTTTCCGCGAGATCTTCGCTCCCGGATAATATTCTATAACGGGGTTAACGCTTAATTGAGCGCCTTTTTCGACCCAGTAGACCGCCCGGTCGATGGTCTCGAGCAGGTCTTCTTTTTCAATCTCCGGAGGGAACATTATTATATTGATGAGAGGTGTCATCCCGGCCCGCTTTATGCCGCTTATAGCCGCGTCCGACATTTCGGCGGTTATACCTTTCTGAATCGAGAAACTTTTAAGGATCCTGTCGGAAAAACTTTCGACCCCGAGAGCGATAAGCGTGAACCCGGCTTCATGCAGCGCGGACAGGATCTCCGTGTCCTCTTTGTAGCCCCCTTCACCCTTATCCTTATACACGATATTCCGGACTTTCGTCTGTGTGTAGAATTTGAGCCTGGCGGGTATCCTGCCTTCTTCCTTGGCCCGGACTATCATCTCGCAGAACCGCAATACGCGGTCCCGGGCGGCTTTAGACCCGCGATTGACGAGAAAATCATCGTCATTAAAGAATATGGCGTCCGGGGCGTGTTTCCTGATGTTTTGGAGAACGATATGGAATATTTCTCTGGCGGGCAGAATTCTTATGTGTTCATCCACTCCCGTTGATGCGGACAAAAAATTCCAGGAAGAGCAGAACCCGCATTTGTTAAGGCAATGGCTCGATGTGTATAGACGTATAGCGCGTAAAGTAGCTTCCCTCATAGCAAGGTTCAGGGGATCGTATTGCCTGGCATTAAAATTCCAGTACTCCTGATAAGGGATAACCTCTCCCGGATCGTCAGGGAACAGGCTCTCCCTGAAATGCCTGTTCGAAACAGGCACGTTGAAACCTCCCGCTTCTTTTCCTTTTTCATCCATCCGCATGATCCCCGGGATACCTTCAAGATCAAAATTCCCCGTTCTTCCGTATGTATCTATTATCTGCTCCAGCACTTCTTCTCCGTACCCCAGAACTACCGCGTCCAGGGACGATCGCGTAAGCCATTGCCGGTAATTATGCGTCGCCTCCTGTCCTCCCCCCAGAAAAAGAACGGGGTGGGAGGGGTCCAGAGACAATACAAAGCTTCTTAAGTCGTGAATAAGATCCAGCTCCGTCTGCATGTTAGAGTGAGACAAACTGAACCCGATAACACCATATTCCCGCTCAGAGATCATTTTTTTCAGTTCCGGAAGAACCTCCCAGGGGGAATGGAGGTTGGGGTCAAAAACATCCACTTTAACCTCGTGTTCCTTTCTTTCGAGGTATCTTTTCATCCGGTAAAGCCCATAAGGGGGCGATGCGAAATACCCGGCCTTGTACCCGGCGTCTTTCTGTGAAAACTCCTGTATCGGAGAAGCTATCAACAACACGTTACACTGTGGAGGAGCTCTGCCTAAAAGATCTTTCAGTCCCTTAATCAAGACCATCCCGGGCAGGAACGCCGCCAATCCGGCAATGTGAGAGGAAAAACTTTCATGCATATGTACCTGCCCGTACGCGTGTTCTGAAATCTTCTTTAACATGCGCATGGCTCTTTTATCTTCCGAAATATCATAGGTCAGCATATTGCGGAAGTTTTTTCCCGGACGAGTCTTGGAGATCGCTTCCAGCACTCTTAGAGTCCTGTTTATGCTGTTCCACGCGATGAGTCCGCTGTAACCGCCCGCGGCCGCCAGAAGAACGGAGCCGGACAGGGAAAGTTCCCCATAGAACAGGAAAAGCCCCGCCCCTGCAGTTATGCCCACAAACAGCGCCGCCCAATCCAATCCGCCGCCCAGCCCGAAAACGGAATAAAAAGAAACCGCTTTAAAGGGATGCGCGCCCCGGCCCGGCCTATCCCGTAGACTCTTCAACGGATCGGACAGAACTTCCGGAAATCCGGACCGGGAAGATATTTTTACGGCCTTTTCAGAATCGACCGCGAAGGTAAGGTTCTGTATCCTGACTTCACAGTAGGGAGAGGGATCTTTTCTCGCTCTCATAATTCTGATACCGCCATATCTCCGTGACAGGTCCCCGGTAGTAATGACATCTTGCCTTTCGGAAGCCCGCCGGGGCGACTTCTTCTCCAGGGATAGGACCATTTCTTCTCTGCGGCGTAACCATCTCTCGATAACTTCCCGCGGTTCTTTCCCTTCGATGGCCGCCTGTCCTGCGGCGAACGCCACAGCTTCGTCATACCTTGAGATGTCGTTGGACTGCACAAGCGCCTGAACGGCCAGATCATAACTCCCGGAATTGACAAGCTCGCGGTATGGTCCGGCCTTTCGCGTCAGAACGGCGACATACGGCCTTTGTTCGTTCGGGGTGCACTTGGGCATCATCACAAGATAAGAAAGATTCTTTTCTTCGAATATACCCTTGAGCCCGGCGGAGTGATGCCCCCCGGTTATCAGGGCCGCGGCTTTCGCCCCCTCATTCCTCATGGCCCGGACCGTATTTGCGAACATCCCCTTTTCTCTTTCTCTTGCCGTTTCATAGAACTCTAACGCCCGCCGGACGGCGTCCATAAAGTTCTTCTCCTTTTCAGGGGGAATTCTATTTTCTTCGTTCTCTGCGGCAAAACAGAAAAGATCCTCCCGGGGGGTTCCCTGTCGCGCCGCTTCGAGAAGAGAAACATCTTCAGGAGAAAGTTCTATTCTGAAGAGGCCCCTCAAAAGCCGGGCATAGCGAAGAGCCTCATAAAAATCCCGTTCGTTGTCGGAAGAAAAATATGCTTCCATAAGTTTATCTTCCGCATTTTCAAGATCCGCGGCAAGAGCGATAATATCGAGGTTCTCATACATATCGAGGTACTCCACGAAACGGCTGAACTCCGGGTATTCTTCCATCTCTATAAGACCCTCGGCGGCTTTTTTTATCAGCGTTCTGTGATATCGTTCCTGCGAGATCCGTCCTTCTTTGAAAGACGCGGACTCAGCTATGAGCGTCCTGAGAGATTCTTCTTCGAGCGCCTCGATCAATTCGTCCAAAAACCGGGCTCTTTCGGATGTAGCCTCCTGAAAATCCACTTTCTTTTCCATCTCGCGCGCTTCCCGGAACACGTGAAAGCTCTCGAAAGAAGAAAGATCAATGCCGCTCTCCCGGCACCGGTCCGTCAAGTAATCCACGTAAACCGAAAAAGGGATCTTCCCCTCTTCTTTCAGCTTTTTTTTCCGGATAAGATCGGCAAGAGGTTTCGTCAACATTGTATCTATCCTCTTTTCCATCGCGGAAAGAAGATACTCCGCCAACTCTCTATTCTCATTGTTCTCGGAATATAGTTTCCTGAACATCTCAAGGTTCCGGAGATAAAGCTCGTTATCCTCCGCGCCGTATAACGCGATCTCGTTTTCCGTAGTTATGGCAAAAAATTCTCCGGCGGATATTTCCCCGTTCTCCATCAAAAACCGGGCGGTTTTGCCCCGGACATCCTTATCGGGCCAACTGCGCAGGATCGAAGGGTCGAGATATCCCGAAGCTCCCTCTATAGAGACTACCTTGATATCGTATTTGCTGTAGAGCTCATTAAGAATGTCTATTATCGAGTATTGGGCTGAAAGTGAAGAATGGAGATCCTGGATGTTGACGACCAGATCCCCCCGGGAGGTCATATTCTTGTCTACAAGTAAAGCGGCATCTGGAATTATATTTTCTTCCCTGAAAAGAGATCTGTGTCCTTCCCCGGGATGCCCTCTGACGGAATCTACAGTGGAAATCACCGGTTGAGCGATCATGCTCTGCTGAATACAGAACAGAAATGCAAGTAAAAAGGAAATGATTTTTAGAAAAACTCTGTTATTACGCATATCAAAACCGAACCGTTCTCTGAAAAGATATCAGAGTTTTTTGTAAAAACGAAAGGCATCCTGCTTAAAAACCCACTTCAGACTTTTTGTTGTTTAACAAGTGATATTGTATGCCGTTTACAGGGCAATTTTCAAGCCTAAACATCTGGCTTTTTTATTCATAACATATCTCACAGCATGGGGGTAACATTTGTAACATCTCAGTCATCTGCAGTAAATTCCTACACCGTCGTCACGAGGAGCCCACAAAGGGTAACATTTCAGTTGTCTGCGGTAGAATCCTACGCCGTCGTCACGAGGAGCCCCCGAAGGGGGCGACGAAGTGATCCCATAATAGTAACATTTCAGCCTTCCGCAGTAAATTCCCGTGCCGTCGTCACGAGGAGCCCTGTACCGTACGGTACAGGGCGACGAAGTGATCTCATAATATGAAAATATTTCGGAGAGGGATTGCTTCGGCTATAGGCCAAGTCTGCCGAAATCCTGAGTCATAGCATTTATCACGAACCGAAGGGCTTCACCCGCCTTCGGCGGGTTCGCAACGACGGGCGTGGGGGCGCGACATTTCCGCGGATAACTGAAACGTTACAAATATTTGCCCTTTGAAACTTGCCATGGTAATATTACTGGTAACGTGTCCGGGATATACGGATGAGACCGGGCATCGATAAACAAAAATGGGAACGGGAGGCTTGATGAAAAAAGCTCTAATAACCGGTATCACCGGCCAAGACGGTTCGTACCTGGCGGAATTATTACTTTCGAAAGGATATGAGGTACATGGGATAATAAGATGCGCCAGCACTTTCAATACATCGAGGATAAACCATATTTACGTCGATCCTCACAAGAAAACCTCGATGCTATTTCTACATTACGGAGATCTTTCGGACTCGGAACAGATATCGTGGATACTCCACAGAATAGCTCCGCAAGAAGTTTATCATCTGGGGGCGCAAAGCCATGTCAGGGTGAGTTTTGACATCCCCGAATACACTTCGGAAATAACTGCTATAGGGACGACTCGCATACTTGAGTCCATCCGCCAGAACCGGAAAACCATAAAGATGTACCAGGCGTCTTCCAGCGAACTGTTCGGTGCATCGCCCCCCCCGCAGAACGAATCGACCCACATGAAACCCCAGAGCCCCTATGCGTGCTCAAAACTCTACGCCTACTGGATGGCCAGAAATTACCGTTCGGCGTACAATATGTTCGTCTCGAACGGCATCTTATTCAACCATGAAAGCCCCCGCCGCGGCGAAACTTTCGTCACGCGCAAGATAACCCGGGCTATCGCTTCTATCCTGGCGAAAAAACAGAAGTTCCTTTACCTCGGCAACCTTGAGGCAAGACGGGACTGGGGTTACGCTCCCGAATATGTGGAAGCGATGCGGGAAATACTTCAACAAAAAAGTCCCGACGACTATGTCATAGGAACGGGCGAAGACCACACCATAAAAGAATTCGTGGCCGCGGCGTTCGACTACGCCGGGCTTGACCATAGAAAACACGTGCGTATAGACAAAAGGTATTTCCGGCCGCTTGAAGCCGACAGGCTGCTTGCCGATCCAAAATTGACTTTCCGTAAATTGAAGTGGAAACCCCGAATAAAATTTCAGGAGCTGGTCAAAATAATGGTGGACGCGGATATGCGTAAAGCCGGCCTGCGGCCTGTAGGGGGAGGGGATAAAATATTGCGTAAAAAATTTCCGGACAGATGGTGGAGGACAGACTGAATATGAAAAGTTCTATTGCGGGTAAACGTATTTTTGTAAGCGGCGGTAACGGTTTTTTAGGGCATTTCATAGTTAAAAGGCTGCGGGCGCGCGGGTGTAAAGATATATTCGTACCGGACCACTCCGAATATGACCTCAGGGAACCGGACCGGATAAAAGCCGCTTACAATGCCGCCAAGCCGGATATAGTAATACACCTGGCCGCGAAAGTCGGCGGGATAGGCCTTAACAAAGAAAAACCCGGCGAACTTTTTTACGATAACCTCGTTATGGGTGTACACATGATAGAACAAGCCAGGATAATGGGTATAAAGAAATTCGTGGCGCTCGGGACCATATGCTGTTACCCGAAATTCCCTCCTGTTCCTTTCAAGGAAAAAGACCTGTGGGAAGGCTATCCCGAGGAAACTAACGCGCCTTACGGACTCGCCAAAAAGATGCTGCTCGTACAAGCGCAAAGTTACAGGGCCCAATACGGCATGAACGCCATATTCCTGATGCCTGTCAACCTTTACGGGCCGGGGGATAATTTTGACCCGAGTTCTTCACACGTGATCCCCGCCTTGATAAAAAAATGTTTCGATGCCAAGGCCAGAGGAGAAAAAAAGATCGTCGTGTGGGGTACCGGCAACCAGACGAGGGAATTTTTATATGTGGAGGATTGCGCCGAAGCCATAGTGTCGGCTGCGGAATCATATGACAAACCGGATCCCGTGAATATAGGTTCGGGAAAAGACATAAAGATAAGTGATCTGGCCCGGATAATAGCGAAGCTAACCGGATTCGAAGGAAAGATCGAATGGGACAGGTCAAGACCCGACGGCCAGCCCAAGCGAAGACTTGACGTGAAAAAAGCCCAAAAGGAATTCGGGTTCAGGGCAAAAACATCTTTCGAGCGGGGCCTCGAAGAAACCGTCAACTGGTATAAAAAAACCTCAGGCCGATAATATCAGATCAATAAAACCTCTGGGATTCCCAGTATTCATAAAATCTGCCGCGACTCTCCAACAGGTCCTGCAGCGCACCCTGCTCCATAACACGGCCGTTATCCAACACGATGACTTTGTCCGCGTGCCTGATAGTCGAAAGCCTGTGCGCGATAACGATCACTGTCTTATCAACAATAGCTTCGGATATCGCTTCCTGAATAAGACGCTCGGTCCCTGTATCCATGGCACTGGTAGCCTCGTCCAGTATGAGTATATCGGCGTTCTTTAAAAGAGCCCTTGCTATCGAGACGCGTTGTTTTTCTCCGCCGGAAAGCTGCACGCCGCGATCGCCGATATACGTTTCCATTTTCTCGGGCAGGCTCATGACAAAATCCAATAATCTTGTCTTCGACAGAACGTCCCTGATCTCTTCTTCCGTAACGTTCCTGTCGACCCCGTAAGCTATATTGTTCTTAACGGTGTCGTTGAAAAGCAGAACATCCTGGCTTACCAGAGCGATATGCCTTCTTATTGAAGCGGCTGAAAACTCAACAATATCACGGCCGTCGATAAAGATCTTTCCCGGGCCGCATTCATAAAACCTCATCAGCAAGTTTATTATCGTGGTCTTTCCGGAACCTGTACTACCCACCAGCGCGGTAATTTCGTCTCTCTTGACCGAAAATGTAACGTCTTGCAGGACTTTAAGATCCTTCCGGTAAGAAAAAATCAGTCCGCGTACGTCTATCGCACTTTTGATGCCGGTAAAACCAATATGTCCGTCCCTAATTATAAACTTGTTTTCGTCATCGAATATTTTAATAATTTGTTTCGCCGGGCCTATAACCGAGGCAAAACCTGCCCTTACACTGTTGAGGCCGCTCACGCACGTAAACATTCTTTTCAAGGCATAGAAATAGACCAGTAGCTTGCCTACGTCCAACGAATCATCTTTGACCAGGAGCCATGCGCTGAGAGATACGAGAGAGAGAAGGCTTATCATGATCACTGTGTCCATCATGGGGCCTATAATCGCGACTCTTTTATCAATACTGAATTCAAGATCTCTTATCGTATCGCTTTCCCTGGAAAATTCGTGATATTCCCTTTCTTCCCGGTTGTACAGCTTTACCAGCGGCATACAGGTGATCATATCGGAAACTCGGGAGTTTATTGCCGAAACTTTTGACGCTTGTTTTTCGGAAAATATTTTTATCCTGTTTACAATTATGTGCACGGAATAATGGAACAAGGGAAGGATGAACAAACTTAACACGGCTAGTATGGGGGATATGTAAAAGAGTATGATAAAATAGACCGCTACTTGAAATAACAGTATAAGAAAGTGGTTAAGTCTACTCAGATGTCCCGCCACAGTAATGCTGAATCCGAGAAGCACATTCTGCAGATAACCTTTATTGGCGCGGTCGAAGAAAAGTTTGCCGAAAAGAATGTAACGACTGAAGATCTTTTTCCTCAGGGTGGAGGAAAGCTTTCTTACCTGCAGGGACATTGTCATGAAAGAAAGGTACCGGACGATGTTTTTAAGGATAGTGACCAATAGAAAACTGCACAATAACACGGCTAAGGCCGCAACTTGCCGCCCGCCTATTTTACCCGTAAGAAATTTGGTTATCCAACCCAGAACGGGAACCGTCCTCATAAAATCAAAGTTCATGGCGAGAACGCCTCTGGATAGAGGCAAAAAAAGCCATGTGGCTACACCTTCTAAGAACGCTGTCATCAATGCCAGAGAAACAGGCAGAATAAGGTGCAAAGGATGGATATCCACCATTTTCAAGAATCTTCCCGCTAAAACAATCCTGGCATATATTCTCGTAAGAGGCGGTTTTCTCATTCTCTCCCCTGTGAATTTTTCGATCTATCCGTTCCGCAGAAGGGTCTTTCCGGCATTAACTCAATGTTCATCATATTTAAATCCTCGGAGCAAATTTCTGATATCCGGACAGCGGTAAGCCCTTCCGGACTACGCATTATGAAAGACTAAAAGATAAAACAGAATGATAAAATCGGGCGCCCGCCGCAGTCACTACCACTAATTGACCGAAACAGTCCCAGCTAGCCAAGGCGGCTTCTCCATCTCATCCTTCATCCTGGTCATATCGCCGTAGCCCCTACGGTCCCCCTTGAGATAGAACCAGTCGTCCCGAGCCTGTCTGACCGCGGCAAACGGCCTTAAAGTACTTGAAATCACCTCTGTCGTCTTCGCCGCTATGGTAAGAGGTATATAAATAACATCCCCGTCCTCGATCCGTATGTTATTCGCCAGATTACCCCTGTATATCATATCATAGGCATCGACTGTCTTAGTAATGGGATGGATCTTGTCCGGCTTAGTAACAACGACTCTCCCCAGCGCCCTGTCCGTACCCCAGTCAGCAATGAGTAGAGCATCGCGAAGTGTAAGGCCGGGGCTGGTGATCGGATACGGCCTGGCGCCGAGCTCGTCAATAACGTAAAAGATCTTGCTCTTGTAATCTTCTATGGTGACCGTTACGAAAGGATCTGTGACATAACGTTTCATCGTTTCGGAGATCTTCTCGGTAGCTTCATCCAAAGTAAGGCCGTCTATAAAAACTACGTCATAGACCAAAGGAAGAATAAACTCCCCGCTAAGCCTTACGGCACCCTTGCCGCTCAGTTCCGGATGGTCGCGCACGCTTACCTGTATTACATCTCCCGGCCCGAGTGTGTAAAGATCACGTTTTCTTTCTTTTTTTCTGACATCAAGGATTACTTCTTCCACCGTTATTCCGAGTTCTGCTTTATCCAGCATGGATCGGACGCGTTTTTTTGTTATCAGCCCCTCTAACTCCTCCTGATCCAACAATCCGGCAGCTCTGTCTCTAAGTTTTTGTTCTTCCTCTGCCAGAATGTCGTCGGCTTTTTTCCTAAGTTTTTCATCGCGGCTATCCCCCGAATGGATAGATCCACTTCTCCCCCTGGGTTCCACTTCCGTCCCTCGAACCGGGGACTCCTGTTCTTCGAACATATCGTATCCTTCTTCGGAGCTATAGCCCTCGGCAAGATCGCGCGCTCTGATACGTTTGAGATAAAAATCTTCCAGCTTTTTCATATATCGCTCGGCGACACTGTTCTTCGGGTCGCTGGCAAGAACATCCGCAAACCTCAAAAGCGCCTTGTCGTACCTCTTCTGCCTGTAATATCCCTTGCCTTCTTTCAAGAGATCCTTGATCATGTTCCTTCTCAAACGCCCTGAGTTACCGCCTATCCGCCTATCCCAGGATCTTTTTTCTCTTCGTTTATGTCCTTTGACCTGCTTTAATATGTTTTTAACGTATTCATCTTCCGGGCGGGTCATGGATATATACTCCAGTATCTCCGCCGCTTCGTCAAACCTTCCCTGGTCATACAGATCCATCGCTGTCCCGAAATATCTGTACAGCCTCTCGTCTTCCCCTACCCGGCGGGATGTCAATTCCCCATCGGATGTATCTCTGCCTGAAGCGTAAATATAGGGATCAAGTATCCTCTCTTTCCCCCTCACTTCGAACTGGTATTGTCTATCTATGCTAGCCTGTTCAGCCGCCGTTAACCCCCCTGACATACCGGCAATAGCCCGTCCATCTTCCCGCCGCGCGTCTCTTACTGACGCGGCCGTAACAATTGCTATTTCATCGCTCTGGCCAGCAACTTCCCGGATGGGATAGGCCGCTGTCAAAAGGAAAGATAACAGAAAAAGCACACCCGCTATTATAGATTTTCTTGCCGCGCTTGATGTTTTCATTCTTTACCTCGTGTCCCGATGGTATTGTTTGTACTTGTAGCGGTAATAGCGCAGATCTAAGATATCGGATACATTCGTCAGAATAGCGGCCTTGGGCCTGGCCTGTGCCCCGACAAGCATGTTGTAGGCTTCCTCGGCCAAAGATGCCTGAGTTACCCCCGACTTTACTACAAAAAATACCGCGTCGCACATCGCCCCCAGTATGCTGGCATCCGTCACGCTCATCACTGGAGGGGTATCGAACAAAATGTAATCAAAGTTCTGCTTTAATTCTCCGATGATATGTTTCATCTTTTCCGACATCAACATCTCCGAAGGGTTTCCCTCCGGGGTACCGGCCGGAATGATATAGATATTCTCCACACTCGGAGTTTTGGTAAAATGCTCGATATCTACATCCCCGGATATCACATGGGCAAAACCCGGATCACGCTGTATCCCGAACATCCTGTGTACAGCCGGCCTTCTCAGATCGGCATCTATCAGGATCACCTTTTTGCCGGCGTCAAGCGATATGGAAGCCGCCAGATTGCAGCTCGTTATCGTCTTGCCCTCCTGCTCCTGAGAACTTGTCAAGGCCACAGTTCTGATAGGGGCTTCAGGGGACATGGAATAAAGGTTCGTCCTCAACACCTTGTATTGTTCGGCCTGGTAAGACTCTTTGTCAACAATAGAAACTATCCTTCCGTCAATACCGTCTTTCCTTTTCTCTTTTTCGGCCACGTAAGCGGTCGGAAAAACATATTTCCCGACAATATCTTTCAGCCCAGTTGCTATTTTTTTGAAATTCATATTACCCCCAGCATTCTCAATACCGGGGTTACTATGAACCCGGACATGAGTACAAAAACTGCCAGCGCGATCACAAAAACCTTCCTGCCAAAATTCCTTCTCCTGTGCTCCTCCCACGATATCACCTGATCCATCGACGCCAGAACGGGTATTTTAAGAAGTACTCTCAATTCGGAAGACGACTTTATGGAATTGTCCAGCGAATCAGCCAGATAAGCCAGGGTTATTCCCGCTCCAATACCCAGTATCGTCCAATAAAGCATAACCTTGGCATTCTGGAACGGAATAGGGTTAAGCGGTAACTGGGGTCCTTCGACAACGTTGATCTTGACCCCGACTTCTTCTCTTTCAATTCTGGCCCGTACCTCCCCCATTTCCATCTGATGACGCATTTCCTGCAAATATTTGAGGTTTACCTCCCGTTCGCCGCTAAGGCTGGCTAAGCGCGATATCTCAGACGATATCTCGCCTAAATGCGCGTAACCGGGGCTTAGCTGCTTCTCGGAGGAACTTTTATATTCTTCGATCCTGTCGATTTGAAGTTTTACCGTCTCTATTTGAGTTTCCACCATTCTCAGTTCTTCTTCTATTCTTTCCTCCAGGACACTTCTCCCCGCTGCGGGATCTGTCAGATCTCTGATCCTTTTTTCTTTCAGAAGATTGAGCCCGTCTATTTCTCCCTGTATCCTCCTTGCCTGGGGATGCGCCGGCAAAAATCCCTGGGCGAATAATTCCGACATAGCCAGTTCGTTCCTTACGATCGCCGCCCTGTACTGTGCCAGATAGTGATCCTTCTCGAGATCTCCGGCCGTAAATAAGGGCGCGGCGTCTTCCCCTGACAGCTGTCTAAGCAGATCTTCTTTTCTCTTCTCGAGTTCCAGAAGCTGCAGGTTGAGGTCGGTACTCTTTTCCTCATATCCTATCATCTGCTGGGCAAACGCCTGTCTCCTCATCGAGGTATCTCCCCGCGCGCCGGGCGACAGTATATCATCAACAAGCATCCTTTCTTCACGGGAAAGTTCTGTGTATTTTCTTGTAAGATCCATCTTTATCCTGGATATTTCTTCATCGATATTTTTTATCTTGTCCCGGTAAAATTCCAGCTGGTTCCTCAAAAATGCCAGGCCCAATTCTATCTCAGATTCCGTCTTCTCCCTGCTTATCGTTTTTAACACGTCTATCGTAGCGCTAACCACTTTGTAAGAGATTTCCGGATCGGTATGCTGGAACTGTATGGTCGTTGCATTCGTCTGTCTGGGTCTTCTGGCGTTTATTTTTATCCCTTTGTTCGGATCCCTTAACCTGTTCACAAGCGCGTTTAACCTTTCTCCGTCCTTTTCCTCGGAAACCTCCGGCCATACCTCTTTTATTATCCTCTTTATGTTGTCGCCCAAAAGGATGTTGTTGAGCATATTCTCCTTTTGCCGAAAGAACTCCGAGCCGATGATATCCCCTCCGGGAACATCAAACGATATAGCCGCCATGCATTCGTATACAGGGGGCACCGCGGAAATATACGAAAAAGCGATGCTCGCCATGATGACGATAGGAACTATAAACAAGCGTGGATGCTGGACGAGAAACCTTATCGAATCCAGCGATACCCCTGCATTATCATGTTTCATGTTTATCCCCGTTAAAAAACCGGATCATACCGGATATCCTTGCCTCGTAACATAATATTGCCAATCAAGTATACCATGTCATTTCTGCTTTTCAACGTCCCGGGTCTGAGCCCCTTCAGGAATAGAGCTGTCTCTCCCTGTGGATAACGCGCCCTACCGTAAAAACCTGTCACAAAACGTGAAAATATCAACCGCCCGTCAGACGCTCATGTCGTCATCAGGGCATTATCAACGACGTCCATAAGTTCTCTCAAAGGCATGTTCTTACTGACATACCCATGAGCCCCCAGCTTTAATGCCTTGTTGACAGTCTCATCATCGTGGCCTCGAGCCGTATAGATCACCACGGGCAAAGAAGGGCTCTTCTCTTTTATTTTTTTCAGCACATGCAACCCCGATCCTTCGGGGAGCCCGATATCCAGCAGTACGACATCTATTCCGCTGTTCTCCACCGAAAACAACGCGCTTGTTCCGGTCGGCGCCGTAACCGTGTTGAATCCGCGAGCTTCGAACAATTCCTTCAGCATCTTCAAAAAACCGATCTCATCATCGACTATCAATACTGTCTGCTTCTCCCCGGCCATAAAACCCTCCCCGCCGGCAGTCTTCCGTCCGGACCCCTTCGTCAGTTCCCCCAGCTCGGCCTCCAATAATCTCCGGCATACTCCGGTCTGTTCTCGAGCCTCCGGATACCGGCCACAGGCAGATCCTGATCTCTTACACGGAATATCACAAAAAGGTAAGGATCGCTGAATATCCTTTCCAGAAGATCCCTTGCTCCTTCCCCTTTCAGTATGATCTCCCCTTCGTTAACTGTTATTTCTTCCAGCCGGAA
This sequence comes from Candidatus Omnitrophota bacterium, assembly GCA_041667545.1. Taxonomy (GTDB): domain Bacteria; phylum Omnitrophota; class Gorgyraeia; order Tantalellales; family Tantalellaceae; genus SLID01. The sequence continues at coordinate 34,849 of JBAYES010000006.1, forward strand.
AGGCAGACGCGCATATTCCAGAACCGAGAGGCAATGCCTGCTTATCAAATTCGCCTTTTCAACAGGGAGCGATTCACCGTTCGCCGTGAGCGACTTAAAATTCAACACCGGTATCCCGCTTGCCGGGTCTATTTTTAGATTGGCGACACTTTTAACTTCTATTGACTGAATATTAGCGGCTATCACGGGAAAACTCGTCTCCCCCATGGCCATATTGAAATCAAACTCTATGTCGCCATTTTCCCTGAACCGGACACTGAACCCTGTTATATCGAACAGGAAGCTCTCTCCCAATACCCACGGGAACTGGGATTTCAGAAGCTCGTTGAAAGAACTGTTTATATGCTCTTCGGTATACCTCACCCTGAACCTTGTTCTCTTTACCAGAAGGCGGCCCAATGTACGCACGGATCTTTCGTAGTCCAGTTTTGTGTCTTTTGTTGTCTCCATTAACTTGAACGTCACGTAGAGGCTCAATCTTGTAAAATAATCGAAAAAAAGACTTTCGGTATCCATGTTTTCATCCGTCGAAAAATCGCTGACGGGGAATTCTTCCCGAAAAAACGCGTGCTGTCTTGCTTCCTGTTCGGGGGTTTCGAAACCGAACAGGTCTATTCGGCCCGCCAAAGGAGGGTCCATCTCCTTCATCTGCCTTATCATCCTCTCCGATCCGGACCCTTCGACAACGATCAAACCCTCTTCCATTCTCAGATCGTCTATTATAACGGGGATGCTTTTTCTAAGTATACGCCAAAGGCCCCTTGTGGAAATGTTAATAAGCGCGGGGAGTATGGGAATCTTGTCGATAAAAACTTTTGTGACAATAAGTTCCAGGGTGTTTTCCCTATCGATCTGGAACCTGCCTTCGGCTTCCCCCCTGACCTCGTGCTGCCCCATGGTTATGTTCCCGCTGCCTTTCGCCGCCCCCCCCATAAACTCAAGCTCCGCGCCGGTTATATCGACGTAAATATTGCCTACCGTATCGGGCAGTTCCTTATCCAACCAATCGTTGAATATTGACATATAGTCTTCCTGTTCGAACGTACTCCTGAATTTCGCTATTCTGCCCGAATATCCGGAGAGGGACAAAAGCCCTCCCACTCTCCATGCTACGACCCGTGTTGCTCTGGGAACAAGATACGTTATAAAAATTCCGGTAGGCTTGTCGGGCGCCAGATACCCGGCGTACGGACTGTCCGGATATTCCTTTGTCAATCTCTTGAAGATCTCCTGCGCCTTTTCATCATCGTTCATATCAAACATATAGGACGCGCCGGCCTGAAAAAGGCAAAGCGCCGCCATAGAATCGTCCTTATAAAGATCCGCTATCATGACATAGATCTCGATAGCTTTTTCGAACTCCCCCTTTCCGGCATACATATCGGCTTTCTGGTAAAGGCTGTCAAGAACAAGGCTGTCTCCGGCATCTTCATCGATCAGACGGTCAACCGCATCCTCGCTTCCCTCGCTTTCCCCCATCTCCTTCAGCACCCATAAGTAATTGAACCATGCTTTCTTACCTGTTTCGCTTTCAGGATCGATCTCATAAGCCCTTCTGAAAAATTTCTTCGCTTCTTCGAATTTATATATTTTCAGGTTAAGTACCCCGATATCATAGAACAATTCCTGCGTTCTGTCGGGGTCTGTTCCTTCGCTCCCCCCGACATCGGACAGTAACCTGGCTTCTTCCTCTTTCACTCTTTCACTCCGGCCTATTCCGTACAATATCGACCTCGCCACATACCCTTCCATGCGTCCCGGGTACTCCGCTATTGTCCGCCGCAGCATCTCCCGAGCCTGTCCATAATCGTCCATCCTGGCGTATAGAACAGCCATCCTGAGTTTTGCGGCGCCCGCCCTGTCGCTTGACGGATAGCCGGAAACAAGATCCCTGTAAATTTCTAACGCTTCCCTCAATTCCCCGTTTTTTTCGGAAGCTACTCCCCTATTGTACAATTCGGTACCTTCCTGAACAGGAATAACCTCTTTATCTTCACTGAAAATACCGCCTATTCTCCCTATGAAGTTTCTCCATGAACTGGTAAAGAACCAGTTAATACGGTCCAGAAACCTTAAAGCGGGGGTTCTTCCGGATTCTTTTTCTTCCAGCACAGCCCGGATGGAGGTGTCCACAAACTCCACCAGTTGATACTTTTCCTTGCCGCGTATAGTTTTTCTGGCATATTCAAGGTTACCCACATTCGAGTAATTTATCCGGTGGGGAACGATCTCTTCAGCCAGTATTTGATCGAGAAGAACATCCATACCGGCGAGATCTCCAAGGTCGTAAGCGTGAGCGGTCTGGTAGAGAGAGAACCTGAGATCTTCTATCGTCCTGTCAACGATAAATGTGTTGTAAAAGAAAAAGAAAAGTATGAGAGGAACACCAGCGACAGCTATATTGCGGAGCGGCCTTATGACCCACGAAAAAGAGATCTTCTCCATATTTCTTTTTTCTCCCACATTCCCGCCTTCTTCCCGCCGGGACATCAGAATGACCCTATGATCACTTTATCCGATTCGCTTATGTCCTTTATGGTTCTTCCGACTTTTACCTCGTCTATGAAGACGGCCGATACCCTGTACCGTACGCTTATTACATACCCTCTGGCCAGTTCCTCGCCGTTATCCCGCGTTACCACACATGTGCTGTTCTCTTCCACGCCATCCTTCCGCCCGAGATTTGTAACGATAAGGTTGTTTCTGTGATCGGTGGACAACACCAAACCCCGCGCTTCACCAGGGAATGTTATAAGATCCTGCCCGTCCTGGCCGGGGGAAGGAGCCGTTACCATGACGGGGGCAAGACTGACGGATTCCCCATCCATTATCATGCCTATAATCTCGATAGTCCGCTGAAGAAGAGCCTTTACCCCGGGATTTTCCTCCTTCTCCGCCGAATGTTCAAGATGCTGTATGACCGTCATATCCCGGAGAGATGACAGCTCCTCCTCAAGCGCCGTCTTCCGTTCCCGGAGCTCTTCGACCTCCTGTGAAAAAGAAGATATCGTTTCGGAACTCGTTCTTTCTATTTCTTCCATCCGGTCGTTTGTAAGATCGAGTTCACGCTCGAGAGCGTTTAGATCCTCCGTACGGAGAGCCAGATCCTTTTCCGTGGAATCTATCCTATCTTTAAGATCAAGGTTTTCACGCACGAGTACCGCCCGTTTCCTGTTGAACTCAAGTTCCAACCTCCGCATATTCCTTAAAGTTACGGCAACTGCGACAATGCATACCAGACTTACCGTAACAAGCGCTACCGTCTTAATTTTATTCCTGGAACGCATCAGACGGATCATGTCCCCACCTCCTCTTTGCCATTTTGCCGGCCCGCTTTGCGGTGCTCCGGCCCCAGATCGGCATATCGCCGGTTTATCAGAAATGCCGACCGGGTACCTCCCGGCCCATCAGTTCTTCTGGCCTTCACCTTGCTTTTTACTTCGGCCGCGATGTTCGTAAGATCGGCATATGAGCTCACACATTGCTCCCGGTTACTTACACCCGCAAGAGAAATGGCCATTATGGGATATTTGACTAAATGTTCCCCTTCCCTGCTCTTTTTTTCTATATACCCCCTATCTATGTCCTCTTTTTTGTAAAGTTTTTCTATTTTTCCGTCGAATTCTTTGACGATACGCGAAACCACGGCTTCGGCCCTTTCGGGGGTCGTAAGGATCAGAAAGTCATCGCCGCCTTCATGCCCCACAAAATCTCCCGGATCGGCTTCCCGCGCAACCGCTTCTCTCAATATATCCGCCGTCATGGATATCGCCTTGTCTCCGGCGCTGACACCGTATTTGTCGTTAAACGCTTTGAAATTATCGAGGTCAGCGTATATAAGTGCGAATTTTTCACCCGATGCTATCCTTTTCTCCACTTCTTCGCGAATAATTATGTTCCCGGGCAGCTTGGTGAGGGGATTGGCGTTTTCCGCTTTCATCTTCATATCCTGGAGTGAAGAAGTCATAATGTTGAACGTTTCCGAAAGATCTTGAAGTTCATCTCCCGTTTTCAGACTTACCCTGATATCGAGATCTCCGCCGGCCACTTTTTTAGTAGCTTCGTTAAGCTCTTTTATCGGATATATCACGACAAAAGAAAGAGCCGCGGCAAGCGCCGCAGCTCCGAGAAGAACCGCCATGACCGTAAGAAGGACCGGCATGTAAACCCTGTTAAGCGCCGCCTGTACGGACCTCAGAGAAAAACTGAGTTTAGCTATATACCCGTGTTCATTACTGAACTTTACGTACAGGTGCACCAATTTTCGAGTATTGTCAGTGTCCGGGAACAGCCAGCGTTCCCCATCGGAGTCCGAAACTATTTTTTCGATACTTTTGGCGTCATCTTCGGAGAAGAGGCTCAAATCACCTTCCAGAACTACCGGGCTTCCGTCCGGTTCGATCAAAGACGCATGTCCTATTACTCCCGTATTTATTATATCCCCGAATGTTTCCCTGGCTTTTTCAAGTATACGGGCGCGATCGGGAATTACTCCTCCGTCGCCTCTCAGCGCCTCCAGTTCATTTTTCACGATGAGCGCGTCCTGCCTGGCCTGGTAAACAGCTCTGTCCCTTTCCTGGCGCGCCTGATTATGGATCTGAACGAATGTAAAAACGGATATTAGAAAAAGCGAGAAAACCGCTACTACCAGCATCACTCTCGCCTGCAACGTTGTCTTCATAAACTATTCCGTTCCCGCGTTTCGCCGGTCTTATCGAGGAAGATATCGACCGTTTGCTCGATCTTCTTCTTTTCTTCATCCCCGATTTCCACGATCTTCAATCCGGTCAAAAATTTTCCCTCGTTCTCACCCGGACCGGATCTTTGTGAATAGACAGCCATCGCTTTGACATATATGGGCTCCGGGAACAGAGAAAGATATATTCTGACATCGATCATATCTCCTTTTTTGAACCCGATCTCTGATTCGACACGTATTCCGCCGCTACTGATCTCTACGATTTTAGCCTTGTTCTCAACGGACTCATACCTTATCCTGGCAAACATCTCCTGCCGAAGACGGGGTTCCGAGCGTCTTTCATTCAAGGCCGCAGGATGCCCGTTTATCTCGTTGAAAAAGCCTTCCTCGATCCGGCTCCGAACTCTCAAAAGAACTCTTATATCTGAATGGATCCGCAACAGCATCCAGACCGAGTAACATGCCGCGGCATACATCAGCGCCGTTCTCAAAAACTCTCTGACATGCGGCCAAAATTCCAAGACCGTCAGGTCAGCCAGAATCAGCAGGCCTGTTCCGCTCAATAAAAGGTATAGCCATGTTTTTTTTATGAGAACTACCCTCCCCCAATGAAAGCTTTTGGTTTAGTATACCATATTTATTATAGTTGTAAAGTTATGGGGGTGAAATAGTCCCGCTTCCGTTATGGTGAGTTCGGAACCTCTCGGGCACCTTTATATCTTCTACCCGGACTTTCATTTCTTCTCAAAAGAAAAAATGATGGGAACCTCCATCATTACCTTGCCGGATTCGATTCCCTCGGGCAAAGGCGGCAACGGGGACGCTTTTTTAACGGTAGAAAGAGCCTCCTCGTCAAGTACTCTGTTGCCGGAAGTAACGGTTACCCCGGCATTTGTTATACTGCCGTCGGAAAGAACAGTGAAGAAGATAAATGTAACTCCCTCTATGTTCTTTCTACGCGCCTCGAGCGGATAATTGCGATGCTCTTCTATTCTCTGCCTGACAAGATCCCTGTATCCCGACATCGGATCTTCGTCGTGGCCTTCCGTGAAACCGAAGGGTTCCTTTTCTACACTCTTTTCAAGCAGGGGGCCGTCAACCGTTATTCTATCATCCAATCGTTTTCCCGGGGTAATTTCAGGGGGACCCGGTTCCAAAGGTTCGTCTCCATATCTCTCTACCGTGATATCTCCGGCGGGTATAAATACTTCCGGTATCCGGACGGGCCTTTCGACCAGGAAGTCTATCCTCGTCCGGATGTTTCGCTCCATCCGCTCTCCGCCCTTAAATGAAAAGGCCTGGGTACCGGCCACTAAGGCATGCAGACATACGGAAAGCAGAATAAACTTTCCAAATCCATCTTTTCCCGAATAGCCGCTGCTATCGCTCGTCATAAGAAAATCTCGTTCATTTTTTCCCGGAGTCTGTGGAAATAACGAGGCTCCCCGCTCCCGCTTTCCGGGATACGTCCATTACGCGTACGGCCAACCCGAGATCGATCTTTTCATCGGCTCTGAGAACAACTTTTATATCCGGCGTGTTCCCGACAAACCTTTCTAAAATGTTTTCCAGGTTCTCTATTTCCGCTTTCTCGCCGTTGATCCGTATAAGGTCTTCCGCCGATATATGAATAATTACGCTATCGTCTTTTTCGGGCCGGGCGGTTTCGGCATAAGGAAGCTTCACCATAATGCCGGGATGCGTTACAAAATTCGCGGTAAGCATGAAAAAAATTATGAGAAGAAAAACTATGTCGATAAGTGGGGTTATGTCGAGGTATGTAGATATCTTTTTCCGCTTTTCAAACTCCATTTGTGTCTCCCGTTATTTCCCGTTATCTCCTATACCTTGCCCCCTGCCGCATCTGTCCATTCAAAAATCTGCTGAACAGATTCTTTCATTTCCGATGTGAATCTTTCTATCTCGCCCTCAAAATAGTGATAAGCGAGCATGGCCGGGATAGCTATCGCAAGTCCCGTAGCCGTGGTTATAAGAGCTTCCCATATGCCTCCGGCAAGAACGGAAGCGTTAACATCTCCCCCGAGGCTCTGTATCTCCCTGAAAGCGCGTATCATACCCGTTACCGTGCCAAGAAGCCCCAAAAGCGGGGCAATATGCGCTACGACCCCAAGAGTCCTAACGCGTTTTCCCATCCTCCGTATCTCTCTGGATCCCGCGATCGACACTATCTTTTCTTTTTCGGCCTGCGGCCTCTCTCTCACATGTAAGCTCACTGCCATTACATTAGCTACGGGGCTTTTTACCTTACGGCACATTTTCTCGGCTTTTTCGAAATTCTCTTCGGTTATCATCTTTCTTACACGAGCCAGCATATTGCCCGTATCGATGTTGAAGCCCTGAAAAATAAAAAACCTTTCCAAAGCCACCGCGACCGCCGCAAGCGAGCAAAAAAGCAGAAACCACATTACAGGTCCGCCCTTGGTAAAAACATCCAGCATACATTCACCTCTCTTTTTTTATCCCGCGCCCTCAAAACCAAGTAGTTTCGACATCCGGCCAGGATCGTATATCTTTTACTGCCGTAGCCGCGCCATTATTTTCACTCAACCGTATCCTCCTGCCGCCTTGTGCTATCGGCCTTTTCCCATACATGGGTATTTGCCCCGCGCATTACGCGAAACAATGCCGGTATAACGCTAAAGATCACTATGCAGAAGTAAAACGGCACGTAAAACAACTTTATCTTTAACCTGTCCTTTAAAAAAAATCCCGTTAAAGCCAAAACATAGAAAAGGGTCTGTAAAACCAGCAAAACGGAGTATAGGCCATTATCCCACAAAGCGATATTGGCGGCATATATCAAAAAAAGGTAGATCCCTACCTCCCACCTTAACGCCTTATGGAACAACAATTCAAATACACTTATGGGCCCCAATCTGAATAATACCGGGAACAACCTTATAAAGCCTTTTATACCCTGTGATACGACCCTTACCTTTTGCTCAAACCCCTCCGACAGGATTTGAGTGATCGGCTCATACACAATAGACTCCGGCTCATACAATACCCTGTACCCTTTTAACTGAACGAGCAGCGGAATTATGAAATCATCCGCTATGTCCGGATCGGGAAAAGGGTAAACTTCCTTCCGTATTGCCTGTATAGCGCCGCTGGTAACTAAAAGCCGTCCCAGAGCGCTTTCCTGTTTTTTAATGAATGATTCGTATTTCCAGTACAGGTTCTCCCCCCTACCTACGATCGTGCTGGCAAAAAACGTATATACAAGCCTGCCTGAAACACATCCTGTCCTTTTGTCGGAAAAATGCCTTACTAAGAGCCTTACAGAATCCCGCTTGTGGATGGAATTAGCGTCTGTAAAGACGATGATCTCCCCCCTTGCCAACGGTACGGCGTGATTTAACGCTGCTACCTTACCTTTTCGCGGGAGGTCATCAATGACGCGGACACCTTTGGCCTGATATTCGGAAAGATATTCTTTCGTTCTGTCAGTACAGCCATCCAGGACAAATAACACCTCGATCCTGTCCTCAGGATAATCAAGCAAGAGCAGGTTCTCGGCTTTTGCCTTCGCGACATTCTCTTCATTATGCATCGGCACGATAACACTCACAAACGGATCCTGGTATTTTTCGTCCAATAGCGGAGCCTTGCCCTTTATTCTGGCGATGATAAATATGATCACGGGGTACAAGAAAAAAACGGAAGCCACAAGCCCCGTAAAAAACCAGAAAACAAACCTCATACCATCTTACTCCTCAGAAGATCGTTACCCGCCTTCGCCTCCGCTTCCCGTGAGAACACTTCATCCAGGCTCTTAAAAACATTATCCCATACGTATTTCTTTTCGACAAGCTTCCTGCCGTTTATGCCTAAGAACGTGTACCTGTCACGCCTTTTTAATATATCGATAACAGCCCTCGCGAAACCTTCCGCGTCATCTCTTATCACCAGATGTTTCCCGTCCTCTGTTTCAAGCCCTTCACATCCTATGGATGTAGTCACAACTGTTTTTTCCATGCTGAGCGCTTCTAAAATCTTGATCCTTGTGCCGCTCCCTATTCGCACCGGCACGACACAAACCCCTGCCTTAGCGATATAAGGCCTTACATCCTCCACAAAGCCTGTTACTTTTATGCGCGGGTCATTCTTGTTCAAGTCTTGTATCTTTTCACCGATCGAGCGCCCGACTACCCAGAAGACAACTTCAGGTATTTCTTTTTTCACGAGGGGAAATATCCTGTCCACAAAATATCGAAGAGCATCCCGATTCGGATACCAGCCGAGCTGCCCTGTGAAAACTATATTCTTATCCTTCTCAAACGACTTTCCATAAGGCATAAAAAACTCGCTATCAACTCCGTTGTTCACGACACATACCCTTACGCCTTCAGCGGATTTAAGCATATATGCCTTATCGGTCTCGGAACATGCGACGACAAGATCGAACCTTCTCCAGATAAGCCTTTCGAAACGCCTGAGCTTTAAAAATTCCAGCAAAGCAAAAACCCTCTTTACGGGATTATTCGCATTGATAGCATACCTTTTAAGAATAACGGACTCGACATTTTGTTCACAAAGGACCTTGTATACTTTAAGATCGAAGGGCACATTGAGAGCCCTGTACACGGAATCACAGATCATAATATCCACACTGTGATCGGCCACATAACCGCGTACCGCATCCAGAAGCTCGCCATGGCTCCTATACCCGGCGCCGAAGGGGACCGTTGAAAATATCCCCCGGAATAAAACGAATAACTTGTGTTGTTTCTTTACGGGCACAGAGATTATCTTTTTGCAGTATCCGGTTAAGACAGTATCCGCGGAAAAGTTATCCCCGTCAGCCGCAGGAGAAAACAGAATTACTTCAAAACCTCGCTTTGACAGCTCCCTTATAAGGGCCATATTGCGCTTCTTGTATCCGGTATCGTCCGGATAAGGCATATCTCTTATTAAAAACAACGCTCTCATGGCAATCTTTCCCCCGTCAACAATCAAAAATCAAAGTTTACGGCTTTTTACAACATAACCAGCCGTTATAACAATTACCTCTCGACGTCAATAAAGTGTTTTGGTCCACAACATTAACGTCATAACCGATTTTTTCAAGCAGATCCCTGCAATTGTCTCTTAGGTCTTCAGAATGGACTTCTGCGACAATTTTTGGCGAAAACTGTTTCAGAACATTCATGGCGCCTAAAAATGCATCATATTCCGCTCCTTCTATATCCATTTTTATGAAATCAGGTTTTGGCAGATTATTCTCATATACGAGATGATCGATTGATATGCTATTTGTATCGCCATTCACCAAATTGCCTACATAATTATTGAAGACCGTAATTTCAGATTTTGTTTTATTACGGGAAATCGTTTTATCCAGCAAATCAGCATACTTTCTATCTGCTTCAAATGAATAAATCCTGCCAGGCGCCGCTAAACTTGAAAGAGCTATTGACCAATATCCGGATGATGCGCCTATGTCATAACAGCAGTAACCTGATTCCACGTATTTTTTAATAAATCCCGCTATTTCAGTTTCATAAAAACCAATAAAACATCTAAACTGAAAACTAAGATCGAGCTGCAGTTTATACCCCTTGCAAATGCCAAACATGATTTTCCTGAAACATGTTTTTTGCGGGACAAGTTTGTTTTTAATTTTACGCGCATATTCCATTATTTTCATATCTCATATTCCAAAAATTACAATATCTCTTGTTAAAAATAACACTCTCACGGCAATCTATCCCCCGTTACAGGCTTTTCTCCGGAATAGTCGGTTCTGAGATCTTCCATAAAACAGCGCTTAAAAACACAAAAAACCATAAGACCTTGACCTGCTGGGCGTGTAAAAATGCCGCCGCTCCCAAAAAACCCACAAGACCCAGATAAAGCCCGTACGCGTAATAGTTAACGGGTTCCTTTGAAAACATTATCATCCTGTTGAGGCTCCTTAATGTATGCCCTATGACAGCCATAAACAGCAAAAAACCGACAATGCCCATCTCGGCTAATATTTCAAGATACATCGAATGCGCCCTGCCCGCTATCATAGATTCGTATTTTCTAAACTCGTAATAATAGTTGCCTATCCCTATGCCGAATACGGGATTATCCAAAAAAAGCGCCCATGCCGCTTTTGCCATTCGATACCGCCTTTTTGTGCTGTCCACGTCGGGCGCACTTTCGATATCTTCCAATGTTCGTTCAGTTTCTTCAAACCTTTCCTCCATACCTTCCCATACACTGGAAGGCATGTAAACTGCTGAGACAAAAAGCAATACCGCCAATCCCAGAAATATGGGTATCTTTTTTTTCGATTTAAGAACAAATACCATCAGCATCAGTCCAAGACCCGCTAATCCGGCCCTTGAAAAGGTCATCAATAAGGCAAAAACGATAACGGCTGATACAACTATGGCGATTGTCCTGAGCGCTGTTTTTCGCTCTGAAAGTAAACATGCGTAAGAAAGCCCTAAAAAAGGCAGAATCGTTATGCCGAATTCATTCGGCCCGTAGCTGGTTCCGGCGAACCTTCCGCGGCCGGCACTCGTCACCGCACCTGCACATGCGAAAAATACAGATATAACCGACCACCAGACAATGAGCCTGAACAGCTTTAGGTCCTTTATGAGGACGAGCATAATAAACCCAATCATCGCAAACGATGTAAATGCGGTAAAATTGACCCTTGTGGCGAAACCCGGCATGGAAAAACCGTTAATATAGAGATATATCAAGAAGAGCATATAAAGCCTTACCTGCGTCGCTTTTAAAAGATCCTCTTTTTCAGGGCTGAAGATATACCTCACAAAAACCGATATAAATGTTATCCCGCCGACTATTTTTATAGGCGTCGCCGCGGTGAATATACCGAATAGCCCACCGGCCACCTGCGGAAGAGTAGCCTGCGGCATAAGAATTACCGTTAAAAACATGCCTATCATGGGGTTTATTAAGATAGCGGCCCCCGCCAGAAAACCAAAAGTTATTATGATCAATGCGTCCATTTCCATCCTATCAGGCCGTTAACTCACAGCCTGCCCTTAATTACCGGCTACCCTCCTCCGGCAATTGTCCCGCCATCCAGGTCCGTTCGCAAAGTTACGAATAAGATCGCGCTGAGGAACGGGGACTCCTGTTCTTCACTATATCCATATATTCCGCCATTGTATCGTTCACCTGCCTGTCAAGACCAAAACACCTGCATACATATTCACGGCCGTTCTGCCCTAATTTCCGCAAAAAATCTCTGTTATCGATCAAACGTTCGATAGCGGACATAAGCGCGGCGGCGTCACCCGCGGGAACTACCAATCCCGTTTTCCCGTGAATAACAGCCTCTCGGTTTCCATCAACATCTGTTACAATAACAGGCTTTTCCATAGCCGAGGCCTCTAAAACCACTAGGGGCAGGCCTTCAAAAAGAGACGGCAAAACCACTATGTCAAGATCTTTTATAACGTTTCTTATATCACTCCTGTATCCTAAGAACTGTATTCTATGCTCTATCCCGAGCCTCTTTGACCGCGCTTTCAGATCTTGCTCAAGACTGCCCTCTCCGATTATGAAAAACTCCGCCTCATCGCCTCTATCGCCGAGAGCGCTTATTGCCTCTAAAAAATATCTATGCCCTTTTTGCGCCTCGAGCCTGCCGATAACACCTATGTGAAGCCTCCCATCATATCTTATCCCACTTTCTGGAGTAAAAATATCAACATCGACCCCATTTTGTATAACCTTTATCTTCCCGGGGCTTACGCGCTTTTCATCCACGAGGTAATCCTTGACGGAATGAGATACCGCTATTATTTTATCGACAAAACCATAGAAGAACCTGTCTATAAAATACGCTTTTTTAATGCCTCTTCTCCACGCCTCCCTTATATGCGCCGTCTCTAATACAAAAGGCACACCTGCCATTTTCGCCAGAGGCGCGGCATACATGGTTGCCTGGAAAAGATGCGTATGCACGATATCGGGTCTTTCCGCCTTTAATATCCTGAAAAACTTATTTATCTGCCCTATACGCCTCCATCCGCGAATACGCACAGAATAAACTTTTATCATTAAACGTTCTATTTCGTCCCGGATCAAATCTATCACTTCCCGCGGACAGACAAGTACGGGCTCAAATCTATCTTTATCGAGGTTCTCGATAAGCCTTAAAACATGCTCTTCCACTCCCCCTCTTGCTAAAGTATTTAAAAAATAAATTACTTTGACCACACTTACCTTCCTGATCAAAAAATCCGAAAAACTTTTCTCTTCAGCCGGACGGCGCGCGAAAAGAGATCTAACCCTTTCCGCCTACGATCAATCCGAAAAGACCCCTCACATCACCAACATCTTGAACCGCCTCCGTACTGACCAGCATGGCATCCATCTTCTTATCATCGGGGTCATACCCATGCATACCGCAAGGCGCTTTATTACCCATGAAACTCGGGGTGATCACTGTCCCCGTATTCATCAAGAATATCGTTTCACCATAGCGATCATCGTCAAAATACACGCCATGCCGCAATAGGTCCTCTCTGGAGAGTATCCTCCCATAAGGCTTCTTTTTCAATAACGTTGTCATATTCTCTCTTGCGTTCTCATTCGAGAACCAGAACCTCGCCATTGTAGAATCATAAAACGCCTTATAATCAGACAATGCTTTCAGGCCTGAAGCGTCTATCTCCTTCCTTAGATCATATGCCTCATCCACCTTCGCCATGCCATGGTCCGAAAACACCATAAGCTGTACAGAACCGTGAGCACCAAGCGCGCTGTTATACAGATCCATTATCCGGTCCTCGTACAACGATATCCGCTCATTTACTTTACGGTTATTGTCACAGTTTGAATGCAGAAAATGATCCAATTCCGACAAATACAGAAAATAAACATCACTTTCGTTGTTCTCTATGCTCTTTTTAGCTTTCAAAAATATCTCTTTATCCTTTGCCGGATATGCGTAACATTTATAGTTTACATTGTTTTTATGAAATATATCGAATATCGAGTCCGCGCTTCTTATGCCTTCCGGCTTGTATATGTTCCGGCTCTCACTTATATCAAAATATTTCAGCTGCTCAACAGGTATAAGATATGTCTCAAAATAACCCGTATATCCCATTACCCGCCTGGATATCTCTTCTATGATCTTTCTTGAAACCCTTGAGTTCAATATATTCCCGGGCACCCATGATAATATCCTTGACCAACGGAACGGCGAAGTCTCCGGCGCGTAAAAATAAAGCGCCCAATGCTCATGCTCCCGTGGATATTTTCCCGTGAGTATCGATGGTATTACTCCGCTTGAAAACCCCAACAGGCTCTTTACCGGGATCTTAGTTGAGGCTATATCCTCAAGAAACGGCCTGTTTTTTACATATTCCCACCCAAGCGCGTCTATAAGTATATTGATCTTCACGTTCTTTTTATTCTGCGCGCGTTTTTCTGTCCGCGGTTCGCGCGATGCGGAACTCATTTTTATCATAATTTCATATCTCGATCGTATATCGATAATATGCTATAAGGAGTATAAAACAGCTCTATTACCTCTTTCTCACGTATTATACATGTATCCCGGTCTTTTTGTAACAACTTATCGCGTTCGTGTTCGGCACTCAAACATATTGTCCGCATAAAACATCCCGCGTCACGCAAGCCCGGCATCACTCACCAACCACAGGCTACTTCACGTCCTTATTCCATTTATCGATAACAATATCCCTTAATTCTTTGTTCCTGTATTTATCAGAAAAATAAATACCGTAGGCCTTCTTATATATATAAACCCGGGATATTTTTCCTGAAACAAGGATCTTCAACCATGCCCGTACATCGCCAAGCAATGCCATCTCTTTAAGCCATGCCTTTTTAAAATATCCCCTTAGCTCATGCCATTTATTTAAGGCATCTTCTGTATCTAAAACATCCGCGGATAAACTCTTTATCGAGGCAACTGCCTCTTCCGCCTTTTCCGCAAGACCCGGCATATCATTTTTATAAGCGTTATTGAACGCCTCTATTTTTTCATTATACAACCCCCTGTATTTTCTTTTTAATGGCAGAAGCGCATTGACCAGTTGTATATAACCTTTGTCAATCTCATACCGGCTCAGGGTGCCGCCCGCTTCAATCTTATTTAGAAGGATCAACTGTTCAACGATCCTGTTGTTAAGCAGTATAAACCCGTCTAAAGGGTCAATATCCTCATAGGAATAGTCCGGTATGCGGTCTAATACATCTGGATCACCGATTATAACCTTTCCGAATTTTTTAACTTCTACAGTGTAAATATAGGGTTTGAGCCTTTTCAGGTGGGCTTTTGTTGTGAAACCCAAAGACATGTTCCCGCCAAGTCCGGGGTTTTTTGCTTTGGCTAAGTCCTCAACAACCGCCCAAAACTCAATATCACTTATCCCTTCTATCGCCTCACCCCTGGAATAACTTCCAACCAATATCAAAGCCTCTAAATTTCCTCCGAGGGTATTAGCTATCTCTTGCGAGTATTTGTCTATAAAACTATTCATATTTATCGGATTTGAGCAGGCGGGAAGTTTTTGGCTCTGCGCCCGGCACTCCTGAGATCGTTAGGCCGAAGGTTCTCTTTCAGTCTGTTATAGAGGCTTCCCCCTCTGTTTCTATCATAAATACTACTACCCCAAAAAAATTATTTTGAGGAGAAGGTCATCACGACTTATGGTATAACTGAGGTATAAAAATGGACAAGATAACTCGTGATGCCTTTGATGGTCTTTGTCTTTACAATCAACAATAGCCAAAAATTTTTCTAACTTTTCTGGTTTGCTCCAGAACTAACTGAACTTCTTTTTCACTCAAAACATTTTGTTTTGATTTTTTCAAAGTGGCTCCTCTGCCTTTTTTTGATACTATAACTTTTTTTGGTTTCTCAGAAATCTTAAAATTTAAAAAAGCAAATAATTTCTCTAATTCCGTTATTTGGTTCGAAATAAGATCTTCATAACGAACTATAAAACTCATCTTCTTATTATTTTGATGAAATTCAAAATAAAAATTATTTTGGTTATTCCAATGCCTAATTCTGTCTTTTAAAATATGTTCTCGATCCATACTTTTCTCACACAATACTACCATCTGACTGGGAATAACCGTAGTTGAATCTCTGATAATAAAAATAAAAGTGGCTTTTGGGTATATATCTTTTAAAAACTCTAATACTCGATCATTTGTTCCATACCTTATTTCTTTAAACCCCCAATGCTTGGCGCCACAAAAAGGAGAAAAAAATGATTTGATGAACTTTCTATAGTTTTCTTTATATCTATATAGCCCATACCAATTTGCCCATGCAACCCACTTTTCAGGATTTTTAAGAGTTTCTCTTAAAATAACATTATAATTTTCTTCCTGTCTTTCTGTAAGATGGTTATAAGCAACCTTCTCTTCAAAGATAGTAAAATATGACTCTGCTATCTTTTTCAAAAAGCATCCCTGCTCGCCCCAAATAGCGACACCGTTAACGCTATTCAATATTCGTTGTAGAAGAGTCGTGCCCCCCGGTAGTTCCCAAACAAAAAAATAGGTGTTTCATGACTATGGGTATTATTAAAAAACCTATAAGTCTTATGATAATGCTCGACTAACAAATCCTTTATTTTTCCACTCACATTATTCCCCATTTAAAATTGTTAGTATGTTCGATCCTAGTTCTGATGCTCGCGTAATCTCTTTGACTCTTCCAAGATATCATACCGCTACTATAACCTTCACCTCTCCAAACTTACGATCAGCTTTTCATCGGGCAAGCCCTTCTTTTATTGACTCCGCAATCCCCTGAAAATGCCATCTTCCATACCGGCCTATTTGAAAAATATCATGCCGCTCCAGTTTATCCAGAGCTTCTTCTTTCCATTTCGACCCCGGCCAGGACCAGGTATAAGCCGCATCGACCCAGGTAGCATCGATCACCTCAGTTTCCGTTATGAATTCCCAGTTTTTTAACTCCTCAACAACTGCTCTTGAATAGATCTCGATCTCATCCTGTGAAGGTTTCGCCCCTCCGTTAAAAGACCGTTCGACATAAAGACTCACCTTATTTTTTCCCCGCGCGGATAATAGCGGCAGAAAAGAAGTATCGACATTACTGTAAAACCCTACCCGGTGGAAGCCGGTTTCAGAAGATGGGACATAAAGCCAATGATCATCCGGGCACCCTGCCCCCCGCAACGCGCCTATATTTAAAACAAGAACGGAAGTATAGGGAAAAGCTTCTTCCTCAACGTCTATCCCCGCAATCCGGACCATCTTGTCTAAAGGCAAAGTTGAGATGATCTTATCATATTTCATAACGCTATTATCTAAAAACCGGATCTTTTTGTTCTCGACATCTATGCTTAGAACGCGTTTTTCATAATAGATCCGGCACCTTTCAGCCATCCTTCGTATTAGAACATCCATACCTTCCTCCGGATAAACGAACATCGCGTTATACCCTGCCGGTGAAACCTCCCCGCGTATGCCTCTTCTAACGTCCTTCAGGTCAACGGGCGACTTATAGGCATCCTGCGGAGCGATCCTTTCATACAACCCGGCGGTATACCGCCGGTGGAAAGGGTAAAAGAACATTTCACACAAAGAAGGTCCGAAATTAGATATCAGCCATTCTTCCATGGTAGTTGTCCTTTCCCCAGTCACGGATATTTCGTCAATTATCTTGTCGGCCGTCCCTTCGTCAAGAAAACGCAGATTATTCTGCAGGGGATAGGGAACAAACAAGTTCTTTTCAGAAAAATAAACAGATGATCTGCGCGAGTATCTTTTTAAGGTTGTGAAAATATTTATAACCTTCAATATTTCGGGATCCACCCCGAATATCCAATGTCCACCCCCGATCTCAAAGCGGTAAGCGTTCCCGTCTTCGGGCGCTTTTATCAATCTTTCCCAACTGCCCGGACGAACATAATACGAGGAACAGATCCCCCCTGGAATGGGACACGCCTCATAAACGGGAAACCCTGTGGCATATCCCGCCGCGAGGCCTGTTATTCCCCCTCCTAAAATAGCATTCATATTTTATATTTCACCTTCTTCAAGATCGGACTTTTGAAACTCTTCCCCACCCACTCGCGAAAATACAAGCACATACCCATACATGGTCAAAATTACCTACGCCCTGTCATTGGAATACATATATCCACATTAATAGAACCGTTTCTCATCTAACTTGAGAAAATATCCATCGTAAAATGCGAGCAAAATGACCTTCAGGTTTTTAAATCTTGCCTTAACGATCATTTTCAGGATAACTTTCATCAAATGCAGTATGGGCCTTAGATACCGGACAAACACGTTTCCGCCATGAAGTCTATCAATAAACGTTAGGTTTCTATAATAACAATACCAATCTTTTCTGAGTTGGGACGCGTTCGCAACGTGATTTGTAGGGGTCTTTTTTTCTATAACAGCCCGCGGGCATAGAATAATTTTTCCGAATTTTCTGACCCTTATACAAAACTCCAGATCATCAAATCTGATAAAAAAACTTTTGAGCGGGTACCCGGCCAATTGAATCGCTTGTTTTTTTATAAGAGGCCCTTCGAACGGCACATCATGCACTTCTAAATATTCAGGATAATTTACCAGATCCCTCTCGGTCGTTTTAAAGTATTCAAATTTTCTAGTGAAAGGGTTCCTGAGATTATAGTTCATCACCGCGCCCGTAACGGTCCCATCTGGCCAGATCTTTACGGGAGATATTATCAAACAGTCATCTTGCTTTCTGCTTTCATTTATCAAACCCGCGAGACAATCTTTTCTTGGAACCACATCATCATCCATCAGCCATAACCGATCATGATCTTTCTCATATCCTCTTTTCATTCCCTCATAAAAACCGCCTGCCCCGCCCGTATTTTCATGCATCCTGACATAATAGAGCCTCACTTCTCCGTTCTGCTCGGACATACAAAGGGTATTTTCATTTTCTAACGGCTTATTTGCGGTCTTTGTAATTTCTTCTATATATCCATTTTCTTTTAAAAATTCGGGGGTACCATCATTCGAAGCATTGTCGATCAAAAAAATTGATTCAACAGGGTACGTTTGCGCCAAGATTGCGTCCAAGCATCCCTTCAAAAGTTCTTTTCTGTTATAAGTTACGACAATAGCGCAGATCTTTTCTTTTTTATGCTCATTCATCACTCATGTCCAAATTTTTCTTCCAAAGGCGTACTTGCGGCTTTCAACAAAAAAACAAGAACGATTTCTCCTTCCCCCGTATCATACTTTTCCCGGATCCTTCACAATCTTATACAGGATATCTATACTTTTGCTGATTTGATCTTTCTCATTTATCACAACATCGGCTTCTTTTTTCTGAATTTCTATATAGCGCTTCTGCATCGGAAGCACATCTCGAAAAAACCGCTCACATACCAATTCGATCGTTTCCGAACGATGCGCGACATCACGCCGGATCCTTCGCGCCAATGCTGTTGCTTCATCAATATCTACATACACCTTCAAATCGAATAAATCACGTAGATCCCCCGGGTAATACACTAAAATCCCCTCAACGATAATGTAAGACATAGAGAACAGGTCAGAGGAGTTAGGGATAATAGTACGCTTTGAAAGTCTCTTATGGAGGCGGAAACTATACCGGGGAGCCCTTATTCTTTTCCCGTTACATAAATCTTTAATCTGTTTTTTCATTAACACAAAATCAAAAGCCTTAGGTTCGTCAAAATTAATACATCCACGTTTTCTCAAAGGCATCCTCGACAGATCCTTATAATACCGGTCCTGTGAAAGTATCACCGCGTTCTTGCGTCCCAGCTTTTGAACAAGCTTTTCCGCAAGTAAAGTCTTCCCTGACGCGCTCGGACCCGCTATTGCTATAAGCTTAACACCCGGCTTTTTCTTTTCCATCCCACCTCTCGTATACATACTGCTTATTTATCCCATACAAGCATTCTCCAACACGGCACACGACACTCTCTCATCCGTGCTTACCGAACGATGCTGTCAATTTCCAAAGATCAATAACTGATTGCACATTGCGATTGCCGGCAAACATCTTTCCGACACGTTGACGCCCTTCCTCCCCCATTACCCGGGATAGTTGTGGATCGGCAAGCACGTCTAAGATCCTTTTAGCCATGTTGCCATGGTCTTTCTGTTCAACAACAAATCCGGTTTTCCCGTCTATGATCAGGTCTTCGGTGCCGGCAAACCGCGTGACGACTACCGGCTTCCCCGAAGCCATCGCTTCCACCATAGCGATACAGGTACCTTCAAAAATAGATGAGACAGCATAAACATCACACGCCGCAAGATATTCGGGGATTTCATCGTGAGGCACGCTGCCGGCAAAAAAAACATTCCCTTTCATCCCCCGGGTTTCAACTTCTTTTTTTAACTTATATTCCTCCGCGCCTGAACCGATAATTAAAAGAAGAGTGTCTGGCGCTTCTTTCATAACTATCTGAAAAGCGCGCAATAGCGTGGTAATGTCTTTCTGCGGGACAAGCCTGCCTGTAAACAAGACCATTTTAGAAAACTTGCCTTTCAGATATTTCTCCCGGATAACCCTCCCATCGCGCGCGGTAAACTTACTTAGATCACAATTCACCGGGATAACAAAAACCCTGTTCCCGCTAATACCCAATGCGGCGGCTAAGTTCGATTTTTCTTTTGTGGTGCCGACTCTTATTGTGTCAGCTCTTTTCAGTAAAAACTTAGCCAACTTATTGAAAAACCAGTTAATTCGGCGCTGTCTTATCCAATAGTCGTTGTCACAAAAGTCGATGTGTACCTGAATATTAAGAGGTATGCGAAACCGCCGCTTCAACAAATACCCTGCCAACCCGGTCGTAAACGGATCTTCCACTGTGATCACGTCTATTTTTCCTCTTCTGCATATGTCCGACGCGGCTTTCCAAGCATCTATAATAAAAGAGCTTTTGTTCTTAGAATTAGTCGGAATAACTTTTAAATTCTCAGCTAACTGCGTTGGTCTCAGATCGGATTCCTTGGGGGAATAAACTATCAGATCAAAACGGCCTATCATCCGCGCGTATTCTATTTGCCGCGCCCGCACATCTCCCCGAACTTTATCGCCTTGCAGCATTAAATAATCCAGGCCTATGCCTAAAACATTCATATACCACCACTCCGCACTGTCCAATCCTCATCGAACCATTTGAAAATTCTTTTGATTCCCCGTACTCGGGATTTTAAGAACCTATAAATTTATACTGGAATTGATGTAAATCCTACCCCCAAATATAAGCGGCTTCGCAACGCGTCAATCCATCGGTATTTGAGAGCAAAATATCTGTTATCCCGTTCCATCGAAATACAGAGGTTGCAGATCTTTCTCGAAAATTACGGTTTTATTGTCAATATCTACCTCCGCTCTGAAAAAACGGTCTATCATATTTTTGCGGCGAAATTCGCCCTCGAATTGCCAATTGTAATCAAGATACAATACTCCTTTTTCTCTTCGGATCTTTCTGATCATAAAAACTATATCTTCTCTACCCTCTTCATAGTTCCCCGTGTTATTTTTAAGAACTATTTCAGAAACCTCTTTGGCCTTA
Organism: Candidatus Omnitrophota bacterium; assembly: GCA_041667545.1. GTDB lineage: Bacteria > Omnitrophota > Gorgyraeia > Tantalellales > Tantalellaceae > SLID01. The sequence goes on from JBAYES010000006.1 coordinate 56,113, forward strand.
TCTTCATCGTTACGTATCCCCGAAAGGTTAACTTCAATGCTTTCAGGCTCTAAATAAGCTTCCATGTTATCGGAGTCGGCAAGGCGTTGTATTACTTGAAACTTTTCGGCAAAGACCAGAGGAGTAACCAAGTATAAAAAAAATATTATCACCAGCAAAGAGCCGATAACAAAAAAAATTTTCTCTTCAATTTGGGAAACAAGCCCGTTTCCCCTTTTTTTAGTATCTTCAGAATTCTCCATGCATTGTCAGTTTACCCTAAAAATGTCCCGGGAACAATG
>JBAYES010000007.1:0-51986 GCA_041667545.1 Candidatus Omnitrophota bacterium
GCCATATTGTTCTTTGACCAATCTACTGCGACGTAATGATCGTACTTTTCCATTTTGACCACCTCCAGAGTTTTTCGTACATTGTAACCCGACTTTGTGGGTAGGTCTTTTCATTTTATCGCTTGGTCGTCCAACGCCCTCTCCGGGAATACCAGACCCTTGTGGCGATAACACTTTGACTGTTGTAGTGTCTTTGCGCACAAGGGTCTGGCATTCCCTGCGAGAGACGCTCGATCTTCCCTGCGAGGGACGCTCGATCTCTGTCCTTTTTTTCTGTGTGATGAGAAAATGCCCGAAAAATAAATGAAAGAAAATTGCCGGGGAAGAGCGTCTTTAAGTATGTGGGGGGGGCAATGTCATTTTAACCGGAAATGTCCGGCTAAGTACATATTTTCTTTGCAAAAAGACCGGGGGGTACGTATAATAAACCAATAATAATAAGTGCCTTATAAGGCGGGAGGGAGAAATGACGAAAAACGTTAAAAATGATAATGTAGATAAAAAGATAGAGGGGAAAACACTGTCCGGGAAAGACGATACAAAAAAGAAGGCGCTGGATCTTGCCGTTAGTAAAATAGAAAAAGATTTCGGGGAAGGCGCGATAATGACCATGGGGGAGGGGTATAAAGTTAATGTGGAGTCTATATCCACCGGGTCTCTCGGGCTGGACATGGCTCTCGGGATCAACGGTGTTCCCCGCGGAAGGGTTGTGGAGATATTCGGCCCGGAATCAAGCGGAAAAACCACGCTTACCTTGAGCATAATAGCCAATGCCCAGAAAACGGGCGGAGGAGTGGCCTTCATAGACGCGGAACATGCTTTTGACCCCTCGTATGCGAAGATCATCGGTGTGAACCTTGATGAACTGCTTATTTCCCAGCCGGACAATGGGGAACAGGCGCTTGAGATAACAGAAGCTCTTGTCAGGAGCAACGCGCTTGATGTTGTGGTTATAGATTCAGTGGCCGCTCTTACCCCCCGAAAAGAAATAGACGGTGAAATGGGGGATTCCCATGTGGGCCTTCAGGCCCGTTTGATGAGCCAGGCTCTTCGAAAGCTTACCGCGGCGATAAACAGGTCCAAGACCTGCGTTATTTTTATTAATCAGATCAGGATGAAGATAGGCGTTATGTTTGGGAATCCTGAAACAACGACCGGAGGCAACGCCCTTAAATTCTATTCCTCGGTGAGAATAGATCTCAGACGAATAGCTTCGCTGAAGAAAGGGGACGCGGTTATAGGCAACAGAGTGAGGGCCAAGGTCGTTAAGAACAAACTTGCGGCTCCTTTCAAACAGACGGAATTTGACATAATGTTCGATGAAGGCATTTCACGGGCCTCGAGCGTACTGGATCTTGCTGAAGAAAAGGGCGTTGTAAAAAAGACCGGAACCTGGCTTTCCTACGGAGAAGAAAAACTGGGTCAGGGAAAGGAAAATGCCCGGCTTTATCTTAAGGAGAATACTAAGGTGCTTGAAACTATAGAAAAGGATGTCAGGAAAGCCCTTATCTCCGCCGTTTGATCCTATGATCGTTTTCCCATGAAAAACGGCAATTATTTGCAGGGTTTATCGGGTGGATTATGATTTCTTCCGACATAAGAAGAAAATTCCTGGATTTTTTTAATGACAAAGGGCATGTTGAGGTCCCGAGCGATCTCTTGGTGCCTGCCGGGGATCCCACCGTTCTTTTTACGGGAGCGGGAATGAACCAGTTCAAAGAACAGTTCATGGGAAAGAACGTGACATATAAGCGTGCCGCCACTTGTCAGAAATGTCTTCGTACCGGGGACCTTGATAATGTCGGTAGAACCCCACGCCACCATACCTTTTTTGAAATGCTCGGCAATTTTTCTTTCGGAGATTATTTTAAACACGAAGCTATACAATGGGCTTGGGAATTTTTAACGGATGTTCTATGCGTATCGCGTGAAAGGCTCTGGGTTTCGGTGTATAAGGATGACGAAGAGGCTTATGTAATATGGAAGGATCACGTTGGCGTGGATCCGCGGAAGATCATAAAGCTGGGAGATCATGACAATTTTTGGCCGGCCGACGCGCCTCTTAATGGACCGAACGGGCCTTGCGGCCCGTGTTCGGAGATCTTTTATGACAGAGGATCGGAATATGGCTGCGGGAATAAGGACTGCGGGCCCGCATGTGATTGCGGCAGGTTTGTGGAGGTGTGGAACCTTGTTTTTACGCAGTTTGAAAGAAAAAGCTCCGGGAAACTCGAGCCTTTGCCCGCCAGTAATATTGATACCGGTATGGGGCTTGAGCGAATAACGGCGGTTGTGCGCGGGTGTGAGAGCAATTTTGAGACCGATCTTTTCCTGCCGCTGACGGCTAAAATAAACGAGCTTACAGGAAAGACCGATGAAGCTGCGCTCCGGCTTGTGGCGGACCATACCCGCGCGGCTGTTTTCGCCATAAACGACGGGGTATCGCCTTCCAACGAAAAACGCGGATATGTTGTGAGAAAGCTTATACGAAGAGCATGGCTTAAAGGAAATTCAGGGCAGGGGCCTTTTATATACAGGATAGTCCCCTCTGTGACGGAGATGTTCAGGCATATTTATCCGGAAATGGAAGAGAACAAGGAGCATATAGCGGCGGTGATAGAAGCGGAGGAAAGACGTTTTAATGAAACGCTTAAGGAAGCCGAGCCGGTGCTGGAAGGGATGATAGCTTCCGGTGATGGGAAGATATCGGGGCAAGATGTTTTTAAGTTGGTGGATACTTACGGCATGCCTGCCGAAGTTGTGAAGGATATATGCGACAGTAGAGGCATTGCCGCGGGAATGGATGATTTTCAGTCTTTTATGAAAAAACGTAAAGAGCAGTCCAGAAGAGGAAGCGATATGACAAGTGAGTTTATCTTTAAACCGGATATCTTTAAAGACGCTCCGCGGTCGTCATCCTCATCAGGCCTTCCTCTTAAGACCCGGATAACTTTTATTGTCAAGAATGGAAAAGAGGCGGATGTTTTAGAAAAAGACGACAGGGCAGAAGTAATTACCGATCCGGAAAGTTTGGAGTTCTATCCTGAAGCAGGCGGTCAGGTTGGAGATAAGGGTGTTATATCCGGGTCCAAAGGGCGAATGAGGGTCATTAATACGGTATCTTCCGATAACCGAAAGATACTTAGAGTGAGAGTGGATGAGGGAAAAGTCGTTTTGGGTGACAATGTAGAATTGGATATCGATTCTGCCCTGAAAAAAAGAGTAGCCATGAACCATACCGCTACACATCTTCTGCAGGCCGCGCTTAGATCCTTACTTGGATCCAATGTAAAGCAATCCGGGTCTCTGGTAGATCACAGAAGATTGAGGTTTGATTTCACTCATCTTAAGAAACTTTCCCCGAGAGATATCTTTTCCGCGGAGGAGATGATCAATGAATGGATACGGGACGGGATAGATGTTTGTATAGAGGAAAAAGACATCGCGGAAGCTAAAAAAGAGGGAGCGCTTTCCTTTTTCGGAGAAAAATACGCGGATACTGTCAGGGTAGTGAAGGTGGGAGAAAGGTCTATGGAACTTTGCGGAGGCACGCATGTGGAAAACACTTCTCAAATAGGCCTTTTTGCGGTAGTTTCCGAAAGTTCAGTGGCAAGCGGGATAAGGAGAATAGAGGCCGTTACGGGAGAAGATGCCGAAACTTTCGTCAGAGAGAAGATAAAAGAGGAACTCTTGTCCATCGAAAGTAAACAGGAATATCTTTCCGGGGAAAATTGTGACGATGTGCTGAGCGAAGCGAGGAACATAGTCGACGGCAGGGTAGAATTTACCGGCAGTGTTCTTAAAAAAGTGAATCAAGTTCTTCTACCCGAGCTTTTGAGGCTTAGAGAAAAATCTGAAAGGGAAATGAGGAAAAAGGAAAAAGCCAAAGAAACGGACGTATTTTCAGGTATCAGGATGAAACTGGATGACGCTATTGAAAATTTGCGTATGGCGGGTGAAATTAAGCTGGTGGCGGAAATTTTTCCGGGAGCCGACATGGCTTTGCTTCGTAAAGCGGCGCATTATGCCGGAAAAGCGGCTCCCTTTTCCGTAATATTTCTTGGCGGCGGAGACGGCGAAAAGGCGTACATTGTCTGTTCGGTTCCTGATGATATAGTTGAAAAGGGCATAAGCGCCAGAGAAATAATCTGTTGCGCGGCCTACGCGATAGGTGGAACCGGCGGAGGAAAGGACAATTTTGCCCAGGCCGGAGGAAAAGATCCCGATGAACTGGACAGGGCAGTTGAGAAAGCGGTTGAATTCATAGAAATGAAACAGGAAGGCTGAGATGAAAAGTGTTAAAGTGGGAAGCAAATCTTTTGAGAAGATCGTCGAACGATCCTCCATTGGGAAGGACCGTGTCCGTAAAAAGGTCTCGAGGATACTCGAAGACGTTAAGAAAGACGGAGACAAGGCGCTTATTCGTTACACAAGATGTTTTGATAATGTAGATCTCAGGCGGCGGGAAATTAAAGTTTCCGAGGCCGAAATAAGCGGAGCGTATCAAAACCTTAAACCCGGGATACTTGAAACGTTGAAAGCCGTTATACAGAACATTAACAAATTTTACAGGGATCAGCTCCCCCGATCCTGGACCGTAAGGCATGAGAATGGGGTGGAGCTGGGAGAGAAATTTGACGCTATAGAAAAAGTAGGGGTATATGTGCCCAGCGGGACGGTGCCTTTGGTCTCCAGCGTCTACATGACTGTGCTTCCGGCCCGTATTGCTGGGGTCAAACGGATAGTTATGGCGTCCCCGCCTAACAGGCATGGGACTATAGATCCTCACATACTTGTTGTAGCCGATCTTTTGAAAGTGGATGAGATATACAAAGTGGGCGGAGCTCAGGCCATAGGGGCTCTGGCTTTCGGAACAAAGACAGTGCCGCGGGTGGATAAGATAGTGGGGCCTGGTAATGAATATGTGACAGAAGCCAAAAGGCAGGTTTTTGGGTATTGCGACATAGATATGCTTGCCGGTCCGAGCGAAGTGCTCATAATAGCGAATAATTACGCTGACATAGAATATTTGAAGAAGGACCTTTCCTCTCAGGCGGAACATCACAAGGGTCTTTCTCTTCTTGTTACCCCTTCCAAAAGGATATACAATGTTCTTTTGAAAGATAAGGACGTTCCGGGGTATATCCTGAAAGTGGCCAATTTGGAAGAAGCGGCGGAAGTGTCTAACCTTATTGCTCCCGAGCATCTTCAGCTTATGGTGAAGTCTCCCAAAAGGGTACTGAAGAACATAACTAACGCTGGAGCGGTCTTTCTGGGACAGTTCTCTCCTGTGGCCATAGGCGATTATATCGCCGGTCCGAGCCATGTTCTGCCCACGGGAGGCACGGCAAGATATTCTTCCGGGCTTAATCTGAGAAGCTTTATGAAAAGTTCACACGTAATATCTTATTCAAAAAAAGCTCTTTCCGCTTCCGCTGTTTGGGTGCGGGAACTGACTGCAATAGAAAAGCTTGAAGAGCACTGGAAGTCGGTGGAGGTAAGATGTGAATGACGCCGGTTTTTTAGGCAGAGAGTTTGCATAAGAGGAGGAAGTATGGGTATCTTCGACAGAACGGATCGGACTGAAAAAAGAGAAGTCAGGTCTTACGCAAGAAGATCTAAAGAAACATCCATAGAATTGGATCTTTTGAGAATAGACGGAACGGGCATTTCTTCTGTTTCGACAACCATAGGGTTTCTTGATCATATGATAACTCTTTTCGCGTATCACGGGCTTTTTGACATAGAGCTCAAAGCGTCTGGAGATACGCATGTAGACAAGCATCATCTTAACGAAGATATAGGGCTTGCCCTCGGGGAAGCTTTCAAAAAAGCGCTTGGTGAATGCAGGGGGATAAACAGAATAGCCGCGAAGGAAGCTCCTATGGATATGGCGTTGGCAAAGGTGGTAGTGGATATTTCCAACAGGCCGGCTTTCAGTTTTAAGTTCCTGGGCGAGAAAGCGGATGAACCTGCCGGTGAGGAAGAAGGATACTCCATGCATTACGGTATGGATCTTCTGGAAAGTTTCGCGAAAAAAATGGGAATAAATCTGCATGTTGAGGTGTCGGGACAAGGAGATCTGCATCATTATTTCGAAGCGGTCTTTAAAGCCTTTGGGATGGCTATGGACGAGGCCACCCGTATAGATCCAAGGAGACCCTTTGAAGTGCCTTCGAGTAAGGGGATACTGTAGAATTCCAGAGTACACAGAGAGGATAAGGGCAGAGGGGTAAGAGGTAAGGGCGAAGGGTATGATAGGGATAATTGACTATGGCAGCGGGAACCTTAGAAGTGTGTATAACGCTTTTTGCTATATAGGCGCGGATGTAAAAGTTTGTGACGTTCCCGGGGACCTTGACCGGGCCGACAAAATAGTGCTGCCCGGGGTAGGGGCATCAAAAGACGCGATGGCAGGGCTTGTTGCCGGAGGATACAAGGAAAAGCTTTTAGAGAATATCGGCAAGAATAAACCGTTCCTCGGTATTTGTCTCGGGCTGCAGCTCCTTTTCGATCATAGTGAGGAATCGCCAGGGTACAGTTGTCTGGGACTGGTTAAGGGGGAGGTAAAGCGTTTTCCGGCGGAGAACGGTCTTAAAATACCGGAGATTGGATGGAACGCGGTTAACTTTACAAGAAAAGACTGTCCTATTTTTTCCGGCATAGAAAGCGGAGAATATTTTTATTTTGTTCATTCCTACTACTGCGCGTATTCGGGAGAATACACGGCCGCTTTTACGAACTACGGGGTTGAGTATGCTTCGGCGCTTTGGAAAGATAATATTTTTGCCGTGCAGTTCCATCCTGAAAGGTCTCAGGAAAGAGGGCTCAAACTGTTAAGGAATTTTTCGATCATATGAAGATAATACCGGCGATAGACCTTATAAACGGAAAGACAGTGCGTTTGAAGCAGGGTGAATACGACCGGAAAACCGTTTATGATATTTCTCCCGTTGACGCGGCTAAAAAATGGTCCGATGCCGGAGCTGAATTGATACATGTGGTAGATCTCGACGGAGCGAGCGAGGGCAGACCGGTCAATCTGGAGATCACCGAAAAGATAGTTAAGGCGGTAGATGTTCCGGTGGAAACGGGAGGCGGATACCGTACCAGGGAACATATACTGGCCGCGCTTGAACGAGGGGTTTCAAGGGTGGTTCTGGGTTCAAGGGTTTTTCGGGATGTGAGTTTCGCGCGAGAGATGGCGTCCGAGCTCAAAGAAAAAATAATTTTCAGCCTTGATGTCAAGAATTTCAAACCCAGTGTAGACGGCTGGAAGAACTCGGTAGACATAGATATCTCTACGATAGTGACATGGTTCTCGGACTTCGGGGTTAAAGAGATAATATATACCGATATAAAGTCCGATGGTATGCTTGCAGGGCCGAATATGGAAGGATTGGAAAATATACTGGACATCTCGGGAATAAAGATAATATCCGCCGGAGGGGTAAAGACGGTAGAACATGTTAAACAGCTCATGGGGCTCACCGAAAAGGGGCTTTCCGGCGTGATAATAGGCAGGGCTTTGTACGAGGGGACCATAGATCTTAAGGAGGCTATAGATGCTGGCAAAAAGAATAATACCCTGTCTTGACGTAAAGGATGGAAGAGTGGTAAAGGGAGTTAATTTTGTAAGTCTGTGCGATGCCGGGGATCCCGTGGAAAACGCCAGAGTGTATAACGATGAGGGCGCGGATGAACTGGTTTTTCTGGATATAACAGCAAGTTATGAAAAAAGGAAGACAATAGTGGATGTGGTGAGCCGTGTGGCTGAAGAAGTTTTTATGCCGTTTACGGTAGGCGGCGGTATTTCAAATACGGAAGACATCCGCGTTCTGCTCAATGCAGGGTGCGATAAAGTTTCTATGAACACCTCAGCGGTAGAGAACCCGGATCTGATAAGACAGGCCGCCGAGAAATTCGGTTCGCAATGTGTTGTGGTAGCGATAGACGCCAAGAGCGATAAAAAGGGCGGATGGGAAGTCTATGTGCGAGGAGGACGTGATGTGACAGGCCTTGGAGCGGTTGATTGGGCAAGAAAAGTGGAAGAGCTGGGGGCGGGAGAGATCCTTGTAACAAGCATGGACCGCGATGGGACCAAAGATGGTTATGATATCGCCCTTACAAGGGAGATAAGTGAGGCTGTTAATATTCCGGTTATAGCTTCCGGCGGATGCGGATCTCTTGAGCATTTTGAGAAGGCGTTCACGGAGGGGAAAGCCGACGCGGCTTTGGCGGCATCGGTCTTTCATTTTAAAGAAATATCGATAGGGCAGGTAAAAACATTTCTCAAAGAGCGCGGTGTTCCGGTCAGGGAGGCTCGTAACAGAGAGGCCGCGTCGTAAGACGAACTGAAATATTCACATGATGTATGGCTGAAAAGAAACGATAAGAAGGTGAGGAAATGAAATTCATTGAAGAACTTAATTTCGGGGATAAGGGGCTTATCCCGGCTGTGATACAGGATATGGGGACCTCAGAGGTTTTGACTCTTTGTTACATGGACAGGGATGCTCTCGAAAAAACAATGGGAACGGGAAAGGTCCATGTGTACAGGCGCTCTAAGTCCAGAGTTATGATAAAAGGCGAAACTTCAGGATGCACGCAGGAAGTTAAGGAGATCTTTATTGATTGCGCCGGGAATTCGCTACTTTTTAAAGTCGTACAGAACCGCGCGGCATGTCACAAAGGGTATTTCAGCTGTTATTTTCGTAAGTTCGACGGTGACGGAGGAACGGTTACGGAACAAAAAAGAGTGTTCGATCCCAAGGACGTTTACTAAGGTTTTTTGAGGAATAAGGGCGAATACGTAGAAATTCAATATGGAAGGCGGATACGGATGCACTATCCTGATAAAAAAGAGTTCATTTCTCTCGCGAAGAAAGGGAACGTTATACCTGTTTACAGAGAACTTCTCGCCGATCTTGATACGCCCATATCCGCTTTTTTAAAGATCGATCAGGGGGAATATTCGTATCTGCTTGAATCGGTGGAGGGTGGAGAGAATATGGCCAGATACTCTTTCCTGGGGAATTCTCCTTCGCTTATTATAACTTCCGGGGAAGGTAAGATAACTTTTGACAGAGGCGATAATGTAAGTACCGTTCATACGGATGACCCTATCGAAGAAGTCAGGAAATATATGTCGGAATTTATTTTTGTGCCCGTTAAGGGCCTTCCCCGTTTCTCCGGCGGGCTTGTGGGATACCTTGGTTACGACATGGTACGTTTTATAGAAGATCTGCCCGACGCAAACCCAGATACTGTGGGGATGCCGGAGATGATGTTGATGCTTACGGACACTATGCTGATCTTTGACCATGTAGACCACAAAATAAAAATTGTTTCCAATTGTTTTATTGGAAAAAATGATGTTTCAGATGTTTATGAAAAGGCCTGCCGGAAAATAGACCATATAGCGGAGAAGTTAAGGACGCCCGCGGGATTTACAGATAAAACTTCTTCGGAGGTTTCCCTGGAGGGATACACGTCGAATTTTACCGAAAAAGATTTTTGCAAGGCGGTTGAAAAAGCCAAAGAATATATTTCTTCCGGGGACATAATACAGGTGGTTTTGTCGCAAAGGATAAGGAGAAACACATCGGCGGAGCCATTTTTGATATATAGGGCGCTCCGATCGGTAAATCCTTCCCCTTACATGTACTATGTTAAAGCGGGGGACAAGAGGATAATAGGCACATCTCCCGAGATCCTTGTCAGGTGCGAAGAAGGTACTGTTACTTCAAGGCCGATAGCCGGTACGCGAAGAAGATCCGAAGACCTTGGCCGCGATGCCGAACTTGAAAAGGAACTTCTGGCGGATCCCAAGGAAATAGCGGAACATATAATGCTGGTAGATCTCGGGCGGAACGATATCGGCAGGGTATGTGAATATTCAAGCGTTCAGACATGCGATCTTATGAGCGTGGAAAGATATTCGCATGTTATGCATATGGTAAGCGGTGTTACGGGAAAACTCCGCGAAGATAAGGATGTTTTTGATCTCTTGCGAGCTACCTTTCCGGCGGGTACGGTTACGGGAGCCCCAAAAGTAAGGGCAATGCAGATAATCGACGAGCTGGAGAATCTCAGGCGCGGGCCGTACGCGGGATGCCTTGGATATATAAGTTTTTCTGGTAATATGGATATGTGCATAACTATCCGTACCATAGTAATGTCCGGGCAGGAAGTTAATATCCAGGCCGGTGCCGGCATAGTTCTGGATTCGGTGCCGAATTTGGAATATAAAGAAACTCTCAATAAAGCTATGGCTATGATGAAAGCGGTGGAAACCGCGGAGGGAGGTATGCCATGGTGATCATTGTGGATAATTACGATTCTTTTACCTACAACCTTGTCCAATATCTCGGAGAATTGGGAGAGGAGGTTAAGGTTTTCCGCAATGATAAGATACTTCCGGAAGAAATTGAAGCTTTAATTCCTTCGGCGCTGATAATATCTCCCGGGCCGGGCAGGCCTTCCGATGCGGGAATTTCGAAAAGGGCCATAGAATATTTCGCTCATAAGATCCCGATACTGGGGGTATGCCTGGGACATCAGGCTATAGCTGAGGTATACGGAGCCGTGGTTGAGAGGGGAGACAAGATAATGCACGGCAAGGTGAGCAGCGTGTACCATGAAGGGGACAGGATATTTAAGGATGTCCCTTCTCCCTTCATTGCAACAAGATATCATTCTCTTGTGGTAAGGCCTGATAGTGTTGTTCCGCCTATTGAAGTGACAGCATGGACCGAAGATAATGAAATAATGGCCTTAAAACATACCGATCTTCCGACCTGGGGAGTGCAGTTCCACCCGGAATCTATATTGACTGTTGAAGGGAAAAAGATACTCAGGAATTTTCTGAAAGAAAAAATTTAGACCGATCCTATCGGGTTATGGTGAAAATGGATATACGTTCGAAGATAAAAAAAGTCGTGAAAAAAAAAGATCTTTCAGGCGCTGAAATGGAACAGGTGTTCGAATGCATTATGACCGGACACATTACCCCGTCCCAGATAGCGTCTTTTCTTACGGCGCTTCGTCTGAAAGGGGAGACTGCCGAGGAGATAACTGCCGCGGCTCGGGTTATGAGGCGTAAGTCGGTTAAGATAAAAGTCAGGGAAAAAAATGTTATAGATACCTGCGGAACCGGAGGGGTCGGGAAAGATACGTTCAATTTTTCTACCGCTTCGGCTTTTGTCGCGGCCGGCTGCGGGGTAAAGGTAGCGAAACATGGCAACAGGTCGGCTTCGGGGAAATGCGGAAGCGCCGATGTTCTTGAGGAGCTTGGTGTAAGACTTGAAGTTACTCCGAGTCTTACGGCAAAATGTATAGACGATATAGGTATAGGGTTCTTGTACGCTCCCATTTTTCATTTATCGATGAAATATGCTATTGGTCCGAGAAAAGAAATAGGTATAAGGACCATATTCAATCTTCTGGGTCCATTGTGTAATCCGGCTTTTCCGAAATACCAGGTGGTTGCGGTGTATGACGCCGGGCTTACGGCTCTTATTGCCGAGGTTTTAAGGAACTTGGGAACATCAAGAGCTTTCGTTGTGCATGGCGAGGATGGCATAGACGAGGTTACGATAACCGGGAAGACCCTTATAAGCGAACTTTCAGAGGGAAAGATAAAGACATGCCGGGTCGATCCTTCTGATTTTGGTTTCAAAAAAAGAGCTTCTAAAAGCATAGCAGGAGGTTCCCCGAAGACCAATGCCGGTATAATGCGAGCTGTTCTTTCTGGAGAAAGAGGCCCTATTAGGGATATGACCCTTATGAATTCGGCAGTGGCGCTTGTTGCGGCCCGGGAAACAAATGTTTTTCGTGAAGCTGTCAAAATGGCCGAAGAGTCTATAGATTCGGGAAAAGCCTTGGAGAAATTGCGGCTTTTATGTGAGATGACACGCGGCGGCACGGGAAAGAAGAAGGGCAGGAAATGATATTATCGAGAATAATCGAGGAAAAAAGAAGGGAAGTGGACCGTGACCAGCGGATGATCTCTTTTAGTTCGGTAAAAAAGAAAGCGGAATCTCTTTACATAAAGAGTTCTTTTAAGAAGAACATTTCAAGGAAGGGACACATAAACCTTATAGCCGAGATAAAAAAAAGTTCTCCGTCCAAGGGAGTTATCCGGGCTGATTTTGACCCCGTGAGAATAGCCCTTGCTTACAATGCCGCGGGAGCGTCCGCCATCAGTATCCTTACCGATGAAAGATTTTTTGACGGTAAATTAGAATATTTGAAAATCCTCAAAGATAGGGTGGCGGTCCCGGTTTTGAGAAAGGATTTCATTATAGACGAGTACCAGATATACCAGTCAGCGATAGCCGGAGCGGATGCCGTACTTCTTATAGCTAACATACTTACCAGAGAGGAGCTTGCCAGGTACTATCAGATAGCCAAATCTCTGGGAATGGATGTCTTGGTGGAGGTTCACAATTCGGAGGATGTGGAGAAAGCTCTTTCTACACCCGCGTCTATCATAGGTATAAACAACCGGGACCTTAACGACTTTGACGTTGATATATCGATTACCCAGCGCCTTATCAGGATGATACCGGAAACTAAGATAATAGTTTCCGAAAGCGGAATAAAAAATTACGAGCATGTTATGTTTTTGAAAAGTCTGGGAGTGAATGCCGTTCTTATCGGCGAGACTTTCATGAGGGCCGACAATATAGGGGAAAAGGTCAGGGAACTTATGAGGGATTCATGAACCGCAGTGTCATGAATGTTACTTTTTCCGGTATTCTATGGGTTAAAAAGTAGAGTTCTGCGAAATGTCTATTTCTCGTCATTGCGAGGGAGCGAAGCGACCGAAGCGATCTTATAAACTATTATATTTATTGAGATTGCTTCGGCCTTCGACCATACTCAGGACGAAATCCTGAGCGAAGCGAAGGGCTTCGTCACTCACTTCGTTCGTTCCTCGCAAAGACGGGGCAAAAGTCCATTTCGCAGAACCTTAATGATTAAGACGGAGAGGAGGGTAAAATGAGCGATACCAGGATATTACTGAGCGAAAAAGATATTCCTCAAAGATGGTACAATATACGGCCGGATCTGCCCGTACAGCTAAAACCTCCCTTAAATCCGGCAACCGGAAAGCCCATAGATCCGAAGGATCTCTTGCCGATCTTTCCTGAAAGTCTGATAGAACAGGAAATGTCCCAGGAAAGATTCATAGAGATACCCGACGAACTTATGGATGTCTACAAGATATGGCGCCCTACCCCGTTAAGGCGCGCCATTAGACTGGAAAAAGCGCTTAAGACGCCGGCAAGAATATATTTCAAGGATGAGAGCGTATCCCCGGCGGGAAGCCACAAACCTAATACTGCCGTAGCTCAGGCCTATTACAATAGGAAAGCGGGAGTAAAAAAGATAACCACCGAGACAGGAGCGGGGCAATGGGGGAGCGCTCTTTCTTTTGCCTGCAATATCTTCGGACTTGAATGTGAAGTGTACATGGTGCGCTGCAGCTATGAGCAGAAGCCTTACAGGAAATTTATGATGCATGTCTGGAACGGCACGGTATACCCATCTCCCAGCGATAGGACCGAAGCCGGCAGAAAAGTCCTTGCGCTTGATCCTGATACTCCGGGGAGTCTCGGTATCGCCATATCGGAAGCTATAGAAATAGCGGCAAAGAATGACGATGTTAAATATTCTCTGGGCAGTGTTCTTAACCATGTTCTTCTCCATCAGACCATAGTTGGGCAAGAAACCGTAAAACAGCTCAAGATAGCGGGAGAAAAACCCGACACTCTGATAGGATGCTGCGGAGGAGGAAGCAATTTTGCCGGGTTCTGCTTTCCATTCGTTAAAGGTAAGCTCAATGGAGAAAATATAGATATAATCGGCACAGAGCCCACCGCTTGTCCCACTCTGACGAGGGCTCCGTACAGATACGATTTCGGGGACATAGCCCAGACAACGCCTCTCATACTTATGCATACTCTTGGGCATAATTTTGTTCCTCCGAACATACATTCCGGTGGATTAAGATATCACGGCATGGCCCCTCTTGTGAGCTTGCTTGTAGATCAGGGGATAGTTGAGGCTAGAGCGTACCATCAAAACGCTGTTTTTGAGGCGGCTCTTCTTTTTGCCAGAGCAGAAGGTACTATCCCCGCTCCCGAAACCGCGCATGCCATAAAAGCCGTGATAGACGAAGCTGTTAAGTGCAGGGAGACGGGCGAAGAGAAGTGTATAGTTTTCATGTTCAGCGGGCATGGGCATTTTGATCTTGCCTCTTACGATAATTTTTTAAGCGGGAACCTTAAGGATTACGAACTTCCCGACGAAGATATACGTAAGGCTCTGAAAAGCGTTCCGGTAGTTTCGATCCCGGGAGAAGAGGAAAATGGTAAAGGTCAAGATCTGCGGAATTAAACGTCTTGAAGACGCTGTGGTTTCGTGCGAATGCGGTGCCGATTATCTGGGCTTGATCTTTGTGGAAGGCACGCCGAGATGCGTAAATAAAGACGAAGCCGCCTGTTTGGTAAGATCTCTCCGCCGTGACTTTGAAAAGAAAATCCCGGTAGCAGGGCTTTTTTTGGATGAGGATCCTGAAAAAGTGATATCGGCGGTGATCGAATGCGGACTTGATATGGTCCAGCTGCAGGGCGTGGAGACCCCCGAGCAATGCGCTTTGATCAAAGCCAAAACCGGGTCTTGTGTTGCCAAGACATTCAGGGTGGATAAGGCCGGGGGGATATACGGAAAATTGTCGCTCAGGGATTACGATGGATGCGATTTTTTTGTATTCGATACTTTTCATCCGGGAATGGCAGGTGGAACCGGAGAGGTTTTCGACTGGAAGAGCCTGGTGTCTGAAAGTTCGAACGCAAAAAAACCTTTTTTCTTAGCCGGTGGTCTTTATCCCGGAAACGTAGGTTCCGCGGTGAAGACCCTGAGGCCCTATGGAGTCGATGTCTCAAGCGGAGTTGAGGAGTCTCCCGGGAAAAAAGATAAAAAAAAGATCAAGGAGTTCATAGAAAATGCCAAAGAGAAGAAGTTTGCCTGACAAGAAAGGATATTTCGGTGATTTCGGGGGACGATATGTGCCCGAAACGCTTATTTCGGCTCTTGATGAGCTGGAAAAAGCCTATGTTAAAATAGCGCGATCCGGCGATTTCAGGAAAAAGCTGGCGTATTATCTTAAGTCTTACGCGGGAAGGCCCACACCGCTTTATTTTGCCGAAAAACTCACTAAAAAATTCGGCAGAGCCGGGATATATCTTAAACGGGAAGATCTTCTCCATACCGGAGCGCACAAGATAAACAATACGCTGGCCCAGGTAATACTGGCCTATGCAATGGGCAAAAAAAGGGTTATAGCAGAAACAGGGGCGGGACAGCATGGCGTGGCTACGGCTACAGCCGCGGCTTTGTTCGGCCTTGAATGCGTAGTGTACATGGGAACTGAGGACATTGAAAGACAGAGTTTAAATGTTTTTAGAATGAAACTTCTTGGCGCCCGGGTCGTCCCCGTAAGTTCCGGGTCTTCCACCCTTAAAGACGCCATGAACGAAGCTATGAGAGACTGGGTGGCCGAAGTCGGTAATACTTTTTACGTGATAGGTTCGGTGGCTGGGCCTCATCCCTATCCCATGATGGTAAGAGACTTTCAATGTGTAATCGGCAGGGAGACAAGAAAGCAGATTATAAAGAAGGAGGGACGGCTTCCCACACACCTTCTGGCCTGTGTAGGCGGAGGAAGTAACGCTCTTGGCCTTTTCCATCCGTTCTACAAAGATCCAGAAGTTAAGTTTATAGGTGTTGAGGCTGGAGGATTAGGCATAAAAAGCGGACGGCATGGCGCGGCTCTTATGAAGGGGGATATCGGAGTTCTGCACGGGAGTAGAAGCCGCGTCCTTTCTGACAAGGACGGACAGATATCGCTCGCGCATTCCGTATCGGCAGGACTGGATTATCCCGGTGTCGGGCCCGAACACGCTTTTTATAAAAAGACAGGAAGAGCTGTGTATGTTTCTGTTACGGATAAAGAGGCGGTTTCGGCGGTCAAAATGATTTCGAAAGAAGAAGGGATAATTCCCGCTCTTGAGTCGGCTCATGCGGTGGCTTTTCTTTCCCGTCTTATCCCGAAAACAGAAAAGAAAGACCTGGTTGTTGTTTGTCTCTCGGGACGGGGAGACAAAGACATAGGAATAATGCAAAGTTATATGGACTTGTGAGGCGAAATAATTCTCCTGACCTTAGCGGGGCGGAGCGGAGGAAGTTAATGAATAGAATAGATAAAACTTTTTCGGAACTTAAGAAAAAAAAGAAAAAGGCGTTTATTCCCTATATTACAGCCGGTGATCCTGACCTCGCGACAACGGAAAAAATAGTTGTTTCGCTTGAGCGCTCGGGAGCGGATATAGTAGAGATAGGAATACCTTTTTCGGATCCTATAGCGGACGGGCCGGTAATACAGAAGGCGGTTCAGAGATCTCTTCTGGCGGGATGTTCTGTGAAAGGTGTTTTTGAAATGGTCAAAAACGTCCGTAAAAAAGTGGATCTGCCGATAGTTTTCATGACTTATTACAACATAATTTACAGGATGGGAGTAAAACGATTTGTTGAGCAAGCGGCGCTTTCCGGAGCCGACGGGATAATCGTTCCGGATCTTCCTCTGGAGGAAGCGGGAGATCTTTTAAAAGAGGCGGCAAAAAGAGATTTTTGTGTGATAATGCTCACTTCTCCCACAACCTCTCCGGAAAGATATAAAAAGATCGCGGCCTCATCGCGAGGATTTGTTTATCATGTTTCTCTTACTGGAGTGACAGGCATACGCAGTTCAATTACTATCGGCCTTAAAAGCGATCTGGCCTTTTTCGGGAAAAGATCCAAAAAACCCGTTTGTGTGGGCTTCGGTATCTCCGGTCCCGGGCAGGCAAGTGAGATAGCAAAAATTGCCGACGGCGTCATAGTAGGCAGCGCTATAGTCAGGATCATAGAAGAAAATTCCGGGAAAAAAAGGGGGATACCGCGGAAGGTGGAATTGTTCGCTTCAAGAATAGCGGATGCTGTGCACGCGGTGTAGAAAATCCATGCGCATAATGGGGCTTGATGTAGGAACTAAAAGAATAGGGGTTGCTGTGAGTGATGAGACCGGTACTTTGGCTGGTGGAAGATGTGTGGTTTTAAGGAAAAACGATAGAGCGGCTCTGGAAGAGATAGGGAAAACAATAGAGGACCTGTCGATATGTGAAGTGGTCGTCGGGATGCCGGTTAACATGGATGGCACCAGAGGTCCTGCCGCGCGGAAAGCCGAAGGTTTCGGCGAGAAACTTTCCGCGGCGTTGGGAGTGAAAGTAGTTTATTGGGACGAACGCCTCAGCACCAAAGAGGCGGAAGACATATTGATAGCGGCATCTGTAAGACGAGATAAACGAAAAGGGCTTTTAGATAAAATGGCCGCCGAGATCATACTTCAGAATTATCTGGACGCGTCAAAAGGAAAGAAAATTTAAGTTATCAGGAGAGGAATAATGCATAAATTGACAGTTATGGAGAATGGTTTGAGCGTGATCACTTCGGAAATGGAGAACATGACATCCGTTTCTCTTGGAGTCTGGATAGGGGTCGGGGGGAGATATGAATCAAGGGAAAAAAGCGGCATCAGTCACCTGGTGGAACATATGCTTTTTAAGGGAACTTTATCACGTTCTACAAAAGAACTTAAACAAGCAGTGGAAGGTGTGGGAGGGGCGTTTAACGGGTTTACATCCGATGAAGCTACCTGTTACATGGTAAAGGTGCCGAAGAAACATATGGAACTTGGCCTTGATGTTCTTTCGGATATGGTTCTGAGGGCCAAATTTGACCCCGGGGATCTTGCCCGTGAAAAGTTCGTTATTTACGAAGAGATAAAAATGTACAGGGACCAACCCGCGGAACATGTGCTTGAGCTTCTTGCCGGGTTGATGTGGCCCGGGAACGCGTTAGGGAGGTCCCTTACCGGAACGGTTCAAAGTGTGGACGCCGCCTCACGGGAAGATATCATTAATTTCCGGGAAGAGTATTACCATCCCGGGAACATATCAATAGTAGCCGCCGGGAATGTGGGTCATAAAAAACTTTCAGCTTGTTCCGAAAAGCTGTTCTGCCGGTACCCCCGGGGGAACAAAAACGTGCTGTCACCGCCCGAGATAAAAAAAGACGGCCCCAGATTTAAATTCTCCCGTGGGAATACCAAACAGGCTCATATAGCCATGGGCTTCTACTGCCCTGTAAAGACCGATAAGGAAAAATTCGCCGTTAATATCATGAATATTATTCTTGGAGGGAACATGTCCTCTCGTCTTTTCGAGCACCTCAGAGAGGAACAAGGTCTTTGTTATGATATTTCTTCCGTATACAAGAGATATAGCGACGTAGGAGAGGTACAGATACACGCCGGTGTCGACAACGAAAAAGTGGTGAGGTCGGTGGTATCCATAATAAAAGAACTTGGCAGGATATCTTCGGGAATGGTGTCCCGAGGGGAGCTTTCAAGGGCCAAGGAATATATGAAAGGACAGTTTCTTCTGGCCATTGAGGGAACATCTAACAGGATGCTCTGGCTTGGGGACAGGTTTGTTGTTCACAAACGTATTCCCGAAGTCGATGCCGTTCTTAAAAAAATAGACGCGGTTACGCGGCGGGACATAAAGAACGCGGCTTGCGGTATTTTTAGCCGGGACTTTGCGAATCTTGCTCTTATTTCCAGGACTTCGGAAAAAGAAAAAGAAACAATGATAAGAAAAGTACGGAAACTGTAGCTTTCAGATATTAGCCGTTTATCATTGATAAAAACAGCCCGTCAAAATATAATACACCCGTGTGAACTGTCTCAATTGCCGCAAGGGCAAAGGTTCTAAAAAAAGAGGAGATAAAGTTATGGCCGCGGTTTCGGGAAAAGATCCCTTAATAGCTCCGAGTATACTTTCCGCCGATTTCAGCAGGCTCGGAGAAGAGATAAAAGATATCGAGAAGGCCGGGGCCGATTGGGTGCATGTGGATGTTATGGACGGTGTTTTCGTTCCCAATATCACCATCGGTCCGGTAGTGGTGAAGTCAATAAGGCCCGTAACATCTCTTATACTCGATGTTCATCTTATGATACAGTCGCCCGAAAAGTATATTAAAAGTTTTGCCGACGCGGGAAGCGACCTTATAACTTTTCATGTAGAGGCTTGTAAGGATCCAGCAGACGTGATAGAAATAATAAAGTCCTGCGGCAAGAAAGCCGGCATTTCTCTGAAACCCGGGACGGATATTTCCTTGCTAAAGGGTCTTTTGGGAAAGGTGGATATGGTGCTGGTAATGACAGTCGAACCGGGTTTCGGGGGGCAGTCTTTCATGGGAGAGATGATACCCAAAATAAAACGGCTCCGGGAAGATTTTGCCGGAGACATACAGGTAGACGGAGGAATAAACGCTGAAACGGCGTCGGAAGTAGTGAAGGCCGGAGCTAACGTTCTTGTCGCCGGAACAGCTATTTTCGGAGAAAAAGATTACCGGAAGGCGATAGATAATTTAAGGAACAGAACATAGGATCAGCGTGTAATGCTGCGTATAATTACCAAGGAGGAAGAGTATGTCAGGGATAAAGTTCGGGACCGACGGCTGGAGAGCCGTGATAAGCGATGATTTTACTTTTGAGAACGTAAGAGTAGTCGCTCAGGCCATAGCGGATTTTGTCAAAGCTCAAAAGAGCGCCATATACAGGAAACGTTCGCTGGCAGTCGGGTTTGACACCAGATTTCTTTCCGAAAAGTATGCCGAGATAGTGGCGGGCATACTGGCCGCCAACGGAATAAGGGTGACGCTTTCAGATAAGGCCTGTTCCACCCCTTCGGTGGGGTTGTGTATTAGCGGCAAAAAAATGTCAGGCGGGGTCATGATAACGGCAAGCCATAATCCGCCGCAGTATAACGGGATTAAATACAAGAATTTTTCAGGAGGGTCGGCAGGCAGCGAGATCATAGATGATATTGAAAAAAGGCTTTTTAAGAGTTCTATAAAATCCATGTCAATTGAAGACGCCGTTAACAAAAGGATCGTGAAGAAGGAAGATCTTATGGCGCGTCAGGTCAAAGAAGTGAGGAAATTTGCCGACATGAAACTTTTGAAAAAGACACGCCTTAGAGTAATTGTCGATTCCATGAACGGAACAGGCGGTAAATATCTTGAAGAGATATTGAAAGGCACTGGAATAAAACTTGACTACATATATGCCGACAATAACCCTTCTTTTAACGGCAGGGCGCCCGAACCTAACGAAAAACACCTGACAGAGCTTATGGGCCTGGTAAAAAAAGGCAGATATGATCTGGGGGTGGCTACCGACGGGGATTCGGACAGAGTGGCCATAGTGGACGAGAAAGGCAGGATACTTACCGGTCATAAGGTGATGGCGCTTCTCCTTGTCTGTCTTGTGGAGAACCGCGGGATGAAAGGCGGGGTAGTTCAAACGGTCTGCGGGACAGGGCTCATAGACAAGATGGCGGAAGAGTACGGCCTCGAAACTTATGAGACTCCCGTGGGTTTTAAATATATATGCGATATGATGACCCGGAAGGACATACTTATAGGCGGAGAAGAAACAGGGGGGATAGGGTTCAAAGGATATATACCGGAAAGGGACGGGTTCCTTTCCGCGCTTCTTGTAATGGAACTTATGGCGTCCAAAAGGAAAAAAATAAGCGAAATAGTTTCCGGCCTGAACAAGAAATACGGAAGTTTTGTTTACGAGAGAGAGGACATACTGTTTGACGCGTCTAAAAAGAAAAAGCTTCTCTCCGGCCTGAAAAAACATCCTCTTAAAGAGATCTTCGGAAAGAAGGTCGTAAAGATAAACGATTCAGACGGGTACAAGTTCATTCTTCATGACGGCACCTGGCTTTTATTGAGACTGTCGGGAACAGAGCCCAAACTGAGGGTATACAGCGAGACCCCGTCCAAAAAAATATCGCTTGAATATATAGCTTTGGGCAGGAAATACGCTTTTGACCTGATGAAATGAACGGAAAGGGAATAAATGAGAAAAGAAATATCTCAAAAGATAGAACAATCTAAAACGCGCAACTTCTGCATTATCGCTCATATAGATCACGGCAAATCAACACTTGCCGACAGGATGATACAGCTTACCGGGGCTGTTCTGGGAAGGGAATTCAGGGATCAGATGCTGGATTCCATGGATCTTGAAAGAGAGCGGGGGATCACAATAAAGTCCAGCGCCGTCCGGCTATGGTACAAAACCCTTTCGGGGGAGCACTATGTGCTAAACTTAATAGATACTCCCGGGCACGTTGATTTTTCTTACGAGGTCTCGAAGACAATAGCCGCTTGCGAAGGGGCTCTTCTTGTTGTGGACGCCGTTCAGGGAATAGAGGCCCAGACCATGGCCAATCTTTATCTTGCAATGGAACATGATCTGAAAATAATACCGGTTATAAACAAGATAGACCTGAAGAATTCACGGGTAGCGGAAGTGAAGCATCAGATACAGGAACTTATCGGTGTTGATGAAGACGAAATACTTCTTATAAGCGCGAAAGAAGGGACAGGTGTAAGGGAAGTTCTGGAAAGAGTAGTGAAGGACGTTCCCGCTCCCAAGGGCATGCCCGATATGCCTTTGCAGGGCCTTATTTTCGATTCTTCCTATGACACCTACAGGGGTGTTATAGTGTATGTCAGGAATATGAACGGAAAGATACGGGCCGGAATGGAAATAAAGATGATGAATAAAGGTTCAAGATACGAAGTGAAGGAGGTCGGGGTCTTTACACCCGGAGAGATGCCGGTATCAGAACTCGACTGCGGACAGGTCGGGTACATTGTGTGTAATATAAAGGAAGCTAAAGAAGTTGTTGTGGGGGATACCATAACCGAATATTCTTCTCCCGCTGCCGCCGCGCTTCCCGGGTACAAACAGGTCAAACCTATGGTGTTCAGCGGTATCTATCCGGTCAGTAACGAGGATTATGAAGACCTGAAAAGCGCCATGGAAAAATTACGATTATCGGATTCATCTTTTATGTATGAGCCGGAAACTTCGGCCGCTTTAGGATTTGGTTTTAGATGCGGTTTTCTGGGTCTTCTGCATATGGAAATTGTACAGGAGAGGCTGGAAAGGGAATTTTCGCTGGATCTCATAGCGTCGTCGCCGAGCGTTAATTACAGGATAAAGTTATCCACGGGAGAGCTTATAGAGGTGGACAATCCCACGAAGTATCCCGACAAGGAGAAGATAGACTACATAGAAGAGCCGTTTGTAAGGTGCTATATTTTTGTTCCTTCTGAATATATAGGCTCTATAATGAGGCTATGTGAGGATAAAAGAGGAGAATTTGTGGTTACAAAATATCTCGACCCGGCAAAGGTACAGATAACTTACAATATGCCTCTGTCCGAGATAATAGTGGATTTCTATGACAAGATAAAGTCTTCCACTCAGGGGTATGGATCCCTGGATTATGAGCTGAAAGGGTACCGCAAATCAAATATATCCAAGCTGGATATTCTTATAAATTCGGTGCCGTGCGACGCTTTATCTACCATGGTCCATCGCGACAAATCTCGGAGGATAGGGATAGAGCTGGTGCAGAACCTTAAAGAAAGCATTCCGAAGCATATGTTCAAAATAGCGATACAGGCGGCGGTAGGAGGGGATGTTATAGCCCGGGAAAATGTTTCGGCCCTGAAAAAACATGTTACGGGAAAATGTTACGGCGGAGATATAACACGGAAACGTAAATTATGGGAGAAACAGAAAGAGGGGAAAAAGAAAATGCGGAGAATAGGACAGGTGGATGTTCCTAAAGAGGCGTTCCTTAAAGCGATGAGGATATCATGAAAATGAATTTTAAGACCTGGGATTACTGGTGGTACGAATGGATAAAACCTATAATGATAGCGGTTATTCTTGCTATGTTCATACGCTCTTTCATTGTACAGCCTTTTAAAATACCGTCGAGTTCTATGGTGCCGACTTTCATGCCCGGAGACAGGATATTTGTAAATAAATTCGTGTACGGAGCGAAGGTGCCTTTTACCGGAATACGCTTGCCCCGTCTTGAAGAACCCGAGACGGGAGATATAGTTGTTTTTATTTCTCCGGAAGAAAATAAAAAATTTCTTGTTAAAAGGTTTATAGCTTCCGGTGGAGAGACCGTTGAGGTAAAACAAGGCGAGATATTCATAAACGGCAAGCCTTCGGAGAGCGATATACTTAAAAAGTTTTACTATTACAATGTGGGTCAATTTTTACCGGAGGGTAGTCCAGTAACGGTTCCGGAGGGAAGTTTTTATGTTCTGGGAGATAATAGCGCCAATTCAATGGATTCCAGATACTGGGGTTTTGTCCCGGAACGGAATATCGTAGGGAAAGCTTTTATAATCCACTGGCCTCCCGGGAGAATAAAACTTTTATCCGGTAAATAGATTTTTTGCTCGGAGATTGTATAAGATAAAATATATCTTCAGGAAGGTAATATGAATTGGGCCAACAGACTGACCGTTTTAAGAATACTGCTTGTTCCTGTTTTTGTTATCTCGGTACTTTATCACAGGCTGGACCTGGCATTTGTTTTTTTTATTTTAGCGGCCGTGACAGATGCCATGGACGGGTACATCGCCCGGACTTTTGACCAGAAAACAGCTCTTGGAGCTATGATCGATCCGATAGCCGACAAGTTGCTCATATTAAGCGCTTTTGTCAGCTTAAGCATTGTTTCGGGTCTGCCGGAGTATTTGCGGATGCCTATATATGTTCCCGTGATAATCATATCCAGAGATGTTATTATTCTTCTTGGAGCCGGGATCATTTATTTGAACAGCGGGGTCGTGGCAATAAAACCCACGGTTATAGGTAAGATCACTACTTTTTTCCAAATGCTGACGATTATTCTTGTCCTTCTTAAATTCGTCTATGCCTCCTGGGTATGGAATATGGCGGTGTTGTTGACCGTGGCGTCGGGGCTTGACTACATAAAACTTGGGGCGAGGCAGGTAAATGGCAGACAGTAAAACACGTACTATATGCATTGTAGGCAGGCCCAACGTGGGGAAATCATCCCTCTTTAATTGTCTTTTGGGAGAAAGAAGAGCTGTTACACTGGAGCAATCCGGAACTACGCGCGATCGGGTGGAAGCGGTCATGCGGGTGGGAAAGTGTTCGGTCAGGCTCGTTGATACCGGGGGATTTGAAATCTCGGACAAAGACGACATTTCCATTCAGGTGAAAGAGCAGATTTTGAAGGCGATGGAAGATGCCGACAGCGTTATAATGGTGGTTGATTCAATGAACGGCCTTACCGGAGGAGATATGGAGGTAGCAGGCCTCTTAAGGAGATCCGGGAAAAGAGTAAAGATAGTGGCTAACAAGGCCGACAACGACAGAATAGCAGAACTGTCGTATGATTTTTATAGCCTGGGTTTCGGGGATCCGGAAGCTGTCTCATGCATTCACAGAAGAGGGATAAGAAAATTAAAGAACTATATACTGGATGAGGTTAAAAAAGAAGGGGAATCGGAAGTTGAACAGGAAAAAGATGTTCTTAAAATAGCTGTTGTGGGGAGGCCCAATGTGGGGAAATCATCCTTTGTAAACAGCTTGCTCTCAAGGAAACACGCTGTCGTAAGCGATATCCCGGGTACGACAAGGGATTCGATAGATACGTTTTTCACTATGGATGGATCCCGGTATATGCTGATCGATACTGCCGGGATACGGCATAAAAGAAAAATAAAGACTGTAGTGGATACGTTCAGTATGATGAGGTCGCATGAGGCAGTAAGAAGAGCTGACGTCGCCGTGCTTATGCTCGATGCCGCGGACGGGGGAACAAAAGACGACCTTATGATACTTGACCATATTGAAGAAGAAGGGAAAGGATGTCTTGTGGTAGTTAATAAATGGGATCTTTCGGAAGGCGTGGATGGAGTTTCCATAGATGAATATCGTAAAAGCCTTGTCTATGCTTCCGATAGGATAGGGAGGTACCCTATTATGTTCATCTCTTCTGATACGGGCAAAAATGTCATGGCGACCCTCCCTATGCTAAAAGTGTTGAACATTAACCTCGGCATGAAAACATCTACGCCCTTTCTCAATAAGATATTCGAAAAGTCGGATCCATCCAAGGTGTCCGTTCCCAGAAAAATGAAAAGACCGAACTTTTTATACATAGTTCAAAGCGGATCAAAGCCTGTTGAGTTCAGATATTTTGTGAGTGACCCGGCAAATGTATTGCCGGCGCATGTGAGTTTTATTGAGAACCGTTTAAGGGAGAATCTTCCTTTGACGGGCATACCGATACGAGTAATCTTTTCCAGGTCCAGAAAGGATCGCCTGAGAGAAAATAGAAAAAAATAAAAGAGGAAGAATCCGCATGTTTATGTTTTTTTCGGTACTTTCGGCCTATCTTATCGGTTCCATTCCCACAGCTTTTATATTCGGCAAGCTTGTAAAGGGAATAGATATAAGAAAGCACGGCAGCGGTAATGTGGGAGCTACCAATGCTATGCGGGTTATAGGAAAAGGTCCGGGATTGGCGGTTTTTGCCATAGATATTTTTAAAGGTTTCGCTGCCGTTACATTACTGCCTTCCATAGTGAACGAACTTTTCTCCGGGGGAGATCTTTATGGGAACAGCACATTTTATCTGGTTCTCGCGGCGGCGGTAGTTTCCGGCCACATCTGGACATGTTTTTTGGGATTTAAGGGAGGTAAAGGAGTTGCCGTCACGGCGGGGGTTATGTTGGGGCTCTATCCTGTAATATTTTTCTCGGGGTTCATAGTGTGGATTCTTTTTTTTCACCTATGGGGGTATGTTTCTCTTGCTTCGTTAGCCGCGGCAATTTCTTTACCTATTTTATCGGTACTTATTAACGAAGATCTTGTGACGACTCTTTTCATGGCGGGATTATGTTTTCTTGGAGTATGGTCCCACAGAGACAATATTAAACGTTTGATACAGGGAACAGAAAAGAAAATCGTTAGGTCTCAAAAAAGATAGTTTTTCCTGCTTGCATTCATAAAAACATCTGGTATACTGTAGTTGTTAGGTTTCCCAAAAGGGATTTTTTTAATTGAACTTATTTAAAAATTTTAAAAAGAACACCAAAAGACTATGAAGAAAATAATTCACAGAGACATATTTGGCGCTAATCCGAGAAAAAGAGAGGTCTCGGTCGATGAGACGATCTTTAAGTCGGGTACTACTATCCGAAAGAGAAGAAGCTGTAAATATTTCGTAAGTGAGAAAAAGGTTTCAGCAGATATTAAAGAATTAGAATTTTGGATAAAAAACCAAAAAGCACGGGGTTTGAAAAAAAATTGTCACGTTTTTAGAGAACTTAATACCTCTACAGGCATAAATAAAGTGATATGTAAAGTGATGGGGGAATTTTTCGCGGTGTGGGGAAGTATGGCTTTTAAGATATTCTATGTTAATGAGGTCAAATTGGAATTTGGTAATAGCAAGAGGGAAAACGGATAGGAGAGATATGGAACAGTATTCGAAAAAGACAATAAGCTGGAAAGTTCCTTTGGCCGTGTTTTTTAAGCTCAGCGCTATAAAATTAAGGCTTGTGTTCATGGAATTTGCGACAAGGATCTAACTCCCAAGGCTGCCGTTTTAGGCAGCTCTTACCTCCCGAAAGAGGGAAGCGGCGTGTAGCTGTTTCCCTCTTTCTCTTTATCATCCGAGTTTTTGATACGGTTAGTATTGTATAATTACGTGATTTGGGGTATTATTCTTTAAAGTTTGTTGGCAAACTATATGTTTCTAAAGCGATATACATTATCTCAACTACTTAAGCGATTATCCGATACCGTGCCGAGGAGGGTCTCTGTGCTCCGTACAGGGAGGATCCACACCGGGCGGAGGGGCCCTGGTAGGAGTACAGAGACCCTCCTTAGAGTGTCACCTATTTAAAACGGCGTTAAGTCAATTTAGCGAAAGGCGGGATGAATGGTATTGAAAAAAGGTCTCATCTTGTTGATGATAGCGGCGCTATCGGTGAGTTCGGGATGCAGAACGGTCAGGGCCCCCGGAACCCCTTTGACGTCATGGTTCCCTACGGAAACCATTCAAAAAAAATTTTCTACCAATGAAATATGGGGTTCTCTTCAAAAAAGAAAAGCCGATGCATCCGGATCGTTGGATATCGGCGATCTGATTGATATGGCGCTATCTAATAATCCCCGTACACATCAGGCTTGGGAAGAAGCCAGAGTTATGGAAGCGCGGGCAATACAATCCTCAAGCGCATGGTTCCCAACGGTACAGGCGACAATGGGAGCCGAATACCGGAGGTCCGTTGTTAATAGGCATAAGGTCAATGTTAATCAGTCTGGATATGGCCCGGGGGCTTCGGTGGACTGGCTGATCTTTGATTTTGGCGGAAGAAGCGCCGGGGTTGAAAAGGCCAGACAGCTTCTTATTGAAGCTAATTTCGAGTTTAACCAGGCTATACAGGATGTGCTTCTCGATACAATGAACGCGTATTACTCTATTATGGCAAATATTGCCATGGTAGATGCCCGGGAAGATGATGTGGCCGATAGCCTGAAATCCTTTGATGACGCTCGGGAAAGATTGAAAGCGGGTCTTGTTTCCAAACTCGACGAACTCCAGGCGGAATCTTCTTACAAGAGGGCATTATATGCTCTTGAAGACGCGAAAAGGGCTTTGAGTTCCGCAAAAACCGATCTTGCGGTTGTTCTGGGGCTTCCCGCGAATGTGGATATAGAGCTGGCTGAAATGGACGGGGAGGATACTCCAGACATAAGCGAACAGGATGTAGCGCTTTTGATAGAACAGGCTTTACGGCAAAGACCGGATATTGCCGCCGGGCGAGCCGGGTTGGAAGCAAAAAAGTCTGAGATTGTCAGAGTAACATCCGATCTTCTGCCAAGTCTAAAGGCCGGAGGGTCTGCTGAAACGAACTGGTACACATATTACGGCGCGATGAAAGACACCCTGACCAGCTACAAGGACGATTATCTCTATGGCGGATATCTGAAGCTGGAATGGGATGTTTTTGATGGTTTCAATAACTACTACAGAAGAAAAGAGGCTCAGAGAGAACTGGAAGCTGAACAGCAGAAACTTATATCCGCGCATTTGAACGCGAGCAGAGAAGTATGGGATAGTTATTTTGCCTTTGTTTCAGCCGGAAAGAAGTATGAATATAGCAAAGCGTTCCTTGATACAGCAGAAATGTCATATGATATTGCATTGGAAGGATACCGTTCCGGGCTGAAAAACATAATAGATCTTCTTTCTTCTCAAAGCCAGCTTTCCGACGCGAGAAGCAAGTTCATACAATCGAAACAAGAACTTTTCTCCGGTTCGGCAGGTCTTTTTCATGCTATTGGAAGTTTGACGGCCGAGCACGATAATAGAGAAGGTATTCTCCGCCCGTAAAATGTTTTATTGTCAAAAAAAAGGATCGAAAATATGGATAAAAACGAAAAGATAAAGAGCAAAATTGCTGATATGGGGTTTAATGTCAGGACGGCATTATCCAAAGCAGGGGAAAAGGCAGGATACAATAAATGGCCTCAGGAAAGAAAAAGGATAGCGGGGATAATTGTACTTGTTGTTCTTTTTGTCTTGCCTTTCATTTTCAGGGGGTGTTCAAGACAAGAAAAAACGGGAATTCATCCGCGTTCCATTGAAACTGCCTTGGCGGTGAAAAAAGACGTTCCGACATTTCTTGATTCTTTCGGACAGATGGTTTCGAGCGGAGACGTTGATATAAGGTCGCAGGTTACGGGAAAGATACTTAAGGTGCATTTCGTTCAAGGCGAAGAAGTGGGGGAAGGGGATCTTCTTTTCAGCGTAGATCCGGCGCCGTATCAGGCGGAACTTGATAAGGCAAAAGCTCTTTTAGCTCAGAATACGGCTTCTATGCGTCTTAAGGCTGACACACTCGAGAGAAACAAACTGCTTTTTGAAAAAGGTCTTATTTCCCGCCAGGAAATAGAAGAGTACCAGGCCGACTACGATTCCGTTGCGGCGACCGTTGAACTTGACAAGGCAAACGTTGAGGCGTCTCTTATCGATCTTGAGTATTGTGAGATAAAGTCTCCCGTCGATGGATTGACAGGGAAAAGACTGGTAGATCCCGGGAACATAGTTTCAGCCAATTCCGGACCGGATTTGGTTAATATTAAGCAGATAGACGTTCTTTACCTGGATTTTACCCTGGCCGAAAAGTATCTTTATCAAGTACGTTCGGCAATGTCCCAGGAAGTGTTGGAGGTCAAAATATTTGTTCCCGGTTCAGATGCGGAGGCTGTTACAGGGAAGTTGGATCTTGTGGATAACGCGGTAGATGTTCGGACGGGCAATTTTTCTTTAAGGGCTTCGGTGGATAATACGGACAGGGTATTGTGGCCCGGGCAGTATGTTACGGTAAGGCTCATACTGGGGACGGAAAAGGGCGCTATAATTGTTCCTTATGCGGCGGCCAAGATCGGGAAACAGGGATATTATGTTTTTACCGTGGGAGAAGATAATCTTGCCTGTCTGAGGCAGGTGACCGTTGGAGCAAGACATGGTGAGGACATTATAATCGAGAACGGCGTCGCCGAGGGCGAAGTAGTCGTTACTTTAGGTCAGTTGGGGCTTCGCCCCGGGATCCCTGTGGTCGATACATCGAAAATATCCGGCGCGGGTAAAGCAAAAGGAAAGAATTAACAGAATTCGTTACAGGCTGTTCGGAAAGCCTTGTTCGAAGGAGACAAAGAGAAAAAGGTCCGAGAGGGAGTAATGGCTGTATTTTCAGAAATTTTTATACGTAAGCCTATCATGACCACATTGTGCATGGTCACGGTGATGTTCATAGGCATAGCTTCGTATTTCAAGCTTCCGGTAAGCGATCTTCCCGTTGTGGATTATCCGGTAATAACAGTTTCGGCTTCTTATCCCGGGGCAAGTCCCGAGACAATGGCTTCAACGATTGCGTCTCCACTGGAAAATGAATGTATGCAGATCCAGGGGCTTGAATCTATCATTTCCGACAATACCGACGGGTCAACCAAGATAACCCTGACTTTCAGTCTCGATAAAAATGTCGATCTTGCGGCGCCCGATGTGCAGGCCGCTATATCACGGGCTCAAGCTAATTTACCTTCCGATCTGCCGCAGCCTCCGTCTTACGAAAAAACCAATCCTTCTGAAGCCCCGATAATATACATAATGCTGACATCTGACACTCTTACTGCCGGAGAGCTTTATGATTTCGGTAATAGAACCATAGGCAAACGCATGAGCATGCTTGCCGGGGTATCGCAGGTTCTTATATACGGGACGAAATCAGCGGTGCGGGTTCAGGTCGATCCCAACAAGCTCGCGGCACTTGGTATCGGTATTAACGAAGTTTCCGGTGTATTGAGGTCGGGTACGGTGACGATACCCGGAGGGTCCCTCATCGGTCCTGAAGGGACTTTTTCAATACAACCGGAAGGCCAGCTGTTCAAGGGAGAAGAATACGAAGAGCTGATAGTGCAATATGTAGATGGGGCCCCGGTGCGCATAAAGGATATCGGCAGGGCTATAGATTCGCTTCAGAACGATAACGCGTGGGTAATGTATTCGGGGTCGCCGGAAGACCCGGTGGAGTCGGGAGTTGTGTGTGTAGCTATTGCCCGTTCGGCGGGGGCTAATACAGTGGCTTTGTCCTCTCAAGTCAAAGAGACTCTGAAGAGTTTGGAAGACGAGATCCCGGGATCGGTGGCGGTAGACATATTGTACGATAAATCCGAGACAATACTGGAGTCGATCAATGATGTTAAAACCACGATTTTAATAGCTCTTGTACTGGTGGTTTTGGTGATATTCCTTTTTCTTGGAAGGTTGAGCGATACGGTAATACCTTCTATGGTCTTGCCGCTTACAATTTTCGCTACTTTCGCGGTAATGCTCGCGGGGAAATTCAGTTTAGACAATCTTTCGCTTATGGCGCTTACCCTTTCCGTGGGTTTTCTCGTTGATGACGCCATTGTTGTCCTTGAAAATACCACAAGGCATATTGAGCAGGGCAAAAAGCCCATAACGGCGGCAATAGACAGCATGCGGGAGATAACGGGTGCCGTGATATCTACCAGCGTGGCTCTCATAATAGTGTTCATCCCGCTGGTTTTTATGGGAGGGGTAGTCGGGAGAAATTTCAAGGAATTCGCCATGACCGTCATAATCGCCATAGTATGTTCCACGGTCATGGCCCTTACTATGACACCGCTGATGTGTTCGCGTATGCTGAAAGAAGTAAAGGGCGCCAAAACTCGGTTTCAGAACCTTATAGACCGGCGCATAGGCGGAATGATAAAAAATTACGCGGTTTTTTTGAAATGGGTACTTATGAGACGTTACATAGCCCTTATTGCCTGGGGGCTCTGTTTCGCTGGCACCCTGTGTTTTTTTTCCATACTACCCAAGTCCTTTATGCCCGAAGGAGATTCGGGGGCCATACAGGGCGGCATTCTCATGCAGCAGGGAACCGGCACTAAAGATGTACGGAATTTTCAGGATCAGATAAATACTGTTTTGAGGGCCAACCCTTACGTGGAAAAGATCCTTACGGTTACAGGAACAAATAGCGGGGCAGACCAAAGTTCGGGCGTGCTGGTGGCGGTTTTAACCAAAGGTAAAAGGCCCAGTATACAGAAGATAACGAGAGACCTGTCGTTTCGCCTTATGTCAATGCCCGCAGGGTTTGCGTTTATACAGCCCATACCTTCTCTACAGCTGAGCACCGGAGGAGAAAGTACGGCTACAGGTAGCCGTTATTCTTACGTTGTCACCGGAGAAGACGCTGAGGCGGTTTACGGCGCGGCAGAAGCCCTGCAGAATAAGATGGCCTCTCTCCCCGGATTTATCGATATACAAAATAACGTAAAACTTAACATGCCGAAATTAAAGGTCAAAATACTTCGAGACAGGGCATCGACTTTTGGAATATCGGCTCAAGATATAGAGCAAGCGCTTTTACTTGCTTACGCGGGAGGGAAAATAACCACATATAAGACCGATGTGGACCAATACGACGTTATTCTGGAACTGTTAAAAGAGTATCAGAGGTCTCCGGATGATCTCGGCAGGATATATGTCAGGTCGGGAGTGACCGGGGAACTTATCTCTCTGGAGGTTCTGGCCGATTGGGAAGAGACCGTAGGCCCCCAGAACGTGCCCCATTCCAATCAGCTTAATTCCGTTACGCTTTCCTTTAATCTTCTGACAGAGGTGCCGGTCGGAACCGCTACAAAAGCTTCAGAGGACGCCGCTAAGGCCATACTTCCCCCCGGAGTCTCGGGCCGGTTCCAGGGAGAGGCCCAGGAGTTCCAGGAAGCTGTCAGCAGTCTCGCGGTGCTTCTTGTTCTCTCTATCTTCCTGATGTATGTGGTTTTGGGAATATTGTATGAGAGCTACATACATCCTTTTACAGTGCTTACCACCCTTCCCGTAGCGGCTTTTGGCGGACTGGCGACTTTGGTTATTTTCGGGGCATCGCTTTCTTTGTACGCATATATTGGGATGTTCATGCTGCTGGGAATAGTTTCTAAGAATGGAATATTGATGGTGGATTTTGCCAAGCAGAGAATGGAAGAGGGTTTGAACGGCTTCGACGCCATTTACGAGGCGTGTAAAGAGAGGTTCAGGCCCATCCTTATGACAGGCGCGTCAACAATAGTCGGCGCTGTGCCTATTGCCATGGGATTTGGAGCCGATGGGTCTTCCAGACAGCCTCTTGGTCTCATAATAGTGGGAGGCCTTCTTTTCGCGCAGGTGCTTACGCTTTTTGTCACTCCCGGCATCTTTCTATACATGCAGCAGTTCCAAGAGAATTTTCTTGATAGGTTCGAGCTCTCCCGCTCCTCCACAGCCGCATCAAAAGATCAGAACTAGATCATCCCCGGGGTCTGCCCCCCCGGACTATTGTTACCTGACACGCGAAGAGTTCTCTTCGATCCTTCCCCATGGAATTTCTTAACGGCTTTCGTGCGGCGTTTTTTGACCTTGCGGAACTCACCCTCCTCCTCCCAAATATTTTTTTGGGCTCCGGAGGGTTCAAACAGCCGCAAGTGTTGTAATTGTCAAAAAACGCCACACGAAACCCTAAAATTCCAAACGGGGCCCCTTTGGATCAAAGAGAACTCTCCGCGTTAGCGGTGACACCCGACAAGAGAGATCGAGCGTCTTCGCTACAAGGGTCTGGTGTTCCCGGAGAGAGCGTCCCTCGCAGGGAACACCAGACCCTTGTAGCGGCAACGCTCCGGGAAGCATTAATACGATAGACCCGCTTTAAGGTAGTGAAATTTGAGCCCTCGAAATGTTGACTACCATTACTATGTGTGTTAGACTCTATAGTCAATTATGAGTAAAATAAGTATAATAGGGGATGGCGGCTGGGGCACGGCATTGGCTATCCTTTTGAATTCAAAGGGTTTACAGGTAACGCTTTGGAGCGCTTTCCCAGAGTATGCCGCCCGGATCCGCGAAAAACGCGAAAACACCAAGTTTTTAAAGGGTGTATTTCTGCCTGAGGGAATCCGCATTGTGTCCGATGCTGACTCTGCTTCAGGAGCGGATATTACTTTTTTCGTCGTGCCGTCCGAATATTTGAGAATAGTTGCGGAAAAATTCAGGGGGATGGAGGTCGGAGAGATAATCAGCGCTACAAAAGGGATTGAGAACGGTTCATTGAAAAGAGCATCAGAGATCCTTTCGGAGATCTTTCCGGGAAAAGAAATTTGTGCATTGTCCGGTCCGAGCATTTCAGGTGAAGTAGCCGCGGGCATGCCCACAGCCGTGGTTTTAGCTTCATCGGGGACAAAATGCGAAGATGTGCGGCCTGTGTTAATGACGGAAAGTTTCCGCGTGTACACGTCAGATGACGTGCTTGGAGTTGAACTTGGGGGCGCTGTAAAGAACGTTATAGCCATAGCTGCCGGGATATCCGACGGTATGGGGTTCGGGACCAATACCAAGGCCGGACTTCTTACCCGGGGTCTTGCCGAAATAACACGGCTTGGTGTTAAGATGAAAGCTAAAAGCGAGACTTTCAGAGGCCTCAGCGGACTCGGAGATTTGGCCACGACCTGTATAAGCAGACAAAGCCGCAACCGCTGGTTCGGAGAGGAAATTGGAAGGGGACGGAAGGTAAACGAAATACGGGAAAAAACAGAAATGGCCATAGAGGGGGAAAAAACCTCGCGTTCCGTTTTTCAGCTTTCCGAAAAATACGGCGTGGATATGCCTATCTCAAAAAAAGTGTATGAAATAATTTACAAAAACGCGGATCCTTCTTTTGCGGTAAGAGAACTTATGACGCGGGGGGCAAAGCGGGAAGATTATTGTTAGTAGTAGCGGAGTGAAGGGTTAATATAAAAGTCGGGACGTAGCGCAGCCTGGTTAGCGTACTAGTCTGGGGGACTAGGGGTCGTGGGTTCAAATCCCACCGTCCCGACCATTTTAGGTTCGAAATACGAATAAAAAAACAACAAAAGATCCGGGCAAGATTGGTGATGCTATGAAAAAAATGAATGTAGGAGTTGTAGGTTTTGGTGTTGTCGGAAGCGGCGTTGTCGAGGCTCTCGAGAAGAATAAAGACCTTATTCGGGAAAGAGCCGGAGTATCGGTTTCGGTGAGAACTGTCTGCGACAAAGATCCGTCCAGGCTAAAAGAGCTGGAGAAGAAAGAAAATATCAGGCGGACAGCGAATTACGAAGAAATACTGGGAGACCCTGAAATAGATGTGGTGGTGGAACTTGTGGGAGGCATAGAACCGGCTTTCACTATTATCAAAGGGGCGCTTTCTTCCGGGAAACATGTTGTTACGGCCAATAAGGCTCTGCTTTCCGAGAAGTGGAAAGAGATATTCTCCTTAGCTTCTGAAAAAGGCCTTTTTGTAAAATTCGAAGCGAGCGTAGGCGGCGCGATACCTATAATCCGTACCCTTCGGGAGAGTTTTGTCGGCAACAAAATAAGCGCGGTGTACGGAATACTCAACGGGACCACCAATTTCATACTAACTACAATGGAAACCGGAGGTGTGTCTTTCAATGATGCTTTGAAAATAGCTCAGGAGAAGGGAATAGCCGAAAGCGATCCAACCCTTGATATAAGCGGGGCTGACAGCGCCCATAAACTTGCCATACTTTCTCTGCTTTGCTTCGGACAGGAGGTCTATTCAAAGGACATTTATACCGAGGGTATTTCGGCTCTGGAAGTCCAGGATATAGCAAATGCCAAAAAGTTGGGGTATGGCCTTAAGCTTCTGGGCATAGCTAAAAATTCAGATAGGGGTCTGGAGTTAAGGGTGCATCCCACTTTGATCAAATTGAGTCATCTTTTATCGGGTGTGGGCGGTTCGGATAATGCCATCTACGTAAGGGGAGATCTCGTCGGAGAGGCTCTTCTTTTCGGCAGAGGCGCCGGGAAATATCCCACCGCGAGTTCTGTTGTAGGGGATCTTGTGGAGATAGCCGCCCGTACGACAAGCCGCGGCAAAGAGGCCTTGCCCGATGCGGGCTATCCCGCAAAGGAATTGCAGGCCAGGGAAATGGAGGACATGGAACTGGCATATTATCTGCGGTTTTCGGTTACAGATAAGACCGGTGTTCTGGCGGGAATATCGGGGATACTCTCCGAAAATAATATAAGCATCGCGAATGTTGCCCAGGAAGAAAGAAATGAAGGGGAGACAGTTCCTGTTGTTATACTTACACATAAAGCGAAAGAAGGCGATATGCGCAAGGCCATATCGCGGATAGATTCTATGGACTCGGTGGCATCAAGAACAGTGGTAATACGTATTGAGGACTAAAATTTAAGGATCTCTCATGGGAATTATAGAGCGCTACAGAAAGTATCTTCCGGTGACAGGCAAAACCCCGATAATAAGCATTGAAGAGGGGGCGACGCCGCTGATAAAGGCGGAAGCAATATCCGATATCATGGGACCCATGTTCAATGTGTGGCTTAAGTATGAAGGGCTTAATCCGACGGGAAGTTTTAAGGACAGGGGAATGACCATGGCCGTTTCAAAGGCTCTTGAAGAAGGGTCCAAAGCCGTTGCCTGCGCGTCTACCGGCAATACTTCAGCTTCGGCCGCGGCTTATGCCGCGAGAGCGAAAATGAAATGTATTGTTGTTATCCCCGAAGGCGCGATAGCTATGGGGAAACTGGCGCAGGCTCTCATACACGGAGCGAAGGTCATCGCCATAAAAGGTAATTTCGACGAGGCATTAGAGATCGTCAGAGAGCTTACGGATAAGTACCCGGTAACTCTGGTGAATTCTATAAACCCCTACAGAATAGAGGGGCAAAAGACCGGGGCGTTCGAAATTTGCGACGCGCTCGGTAAGGCGCCTGATTTTCACGCTTTGCCGGTAGGTAACGCCGGGAATATTACAGCTTATTGGAAAGGATATACAGAGTATCATGAGGAAGGCCGGATAAAGGATCTTCCTGTGATGCTGGGATTCCAGGCGTCCGGCTCGGCTCCCATAGTGGAAGGCAGGCCTATAAAAGATCCGAAAACTTTGGCTACCGCCATAAAAATAGGAAATCCCGCGAGCTGGACATCCGCCGAAAAGGCGAGAGACAGTTCCGGCGGGATAATAGATATAGTTACGGACGATGAGATCATAGATGCTTACAAGTTGCTGGCCGGCAAAGAGGGTGTTTTCGCGGAGCCCGCTTCCGCGGCCGGGGTGGCCGGGATAATGAAACAGGCCGCTAAAGGGTATTTTGAGAAGTTCTCTGGGGCGACACGAAAACTGGATATAGTGTGTGTGTTGACAGGCCATGGGATGAAAGACCCGGACAGGGCCATAAAAAGCCTTGAAATGCCCGTGGTGGTAAAACCTTTGCTGAAAGAAGTTCTGGATGCTGCCGGGCTGTAAAAGATTTAAGGGGATAACATGAAATATGTTGTGCTTGTGCCTGACGGGATGGCTGGTCTTCCGATAGAAGAACTGGATGACAGGACATGTATGGAGAGGGCAAATACCCCCAGAATGGACATGATAGCTTCCAAAGGGGTAGTAGGTATGGCAAGGAATGTCCCAAAAGGGATGATCCCGGCGAGTGACGTTGCAAATCTTTCCATCTTAGGGTATGACCCGAAAAAATATTATTGCGGCCGGGGCCCGCTTGAAGCGGCTAATCTTGGGGTGGAACTGAAAGAGAACGATGTGGCGTTCCGTTTCAATACCGTAACTGTCGGGGACGGGAAAATGGTGGATTATTGCGCCGGGCATATCTCAACAAAAGAATCCGGTGTCCTGACAGATCTTTTGTCAAAAGAGATCGGAGGCGGAAAATTCAGTTTTTATACCGGAACAAGCTACAGGAACCTCATGGTGGCGCATTGTGCCGGACCTGAAGAAGCCGATAATCTGGCAAAACTTAAATGTGTTCCTCCTCACGATATAAACGGCAAAAGCGTATCCAGATATTTTCCGAAAGATCCGGAGATAACAGATATAATGAAAAGATCAATGAGCATTCTGGATGGAACAGATATAAACAAGGTGAGGGTGGACCTGGGGCAGAATCCCGCGAATATGATATGGATATGGGGCCAGGGCAAAAAACCGGACATGCCTCTTTTCAGGGATGCTTACAATGTTTCGGGAGGAGTGATATCCGCGGTAGACCTGATAAAGGGAATGGGCAGGGTCCTTGGGATGGAAGTGGCGGACGTTCCCGGAGCCACGGGATATTACGACACCAATTATGAGGGCAAGGCCGCCGCGGCGTTAAAGATACTTGAAGAAAAAGATCTGGTATTCATCCACGTGGAGGCGCCCGATGAAGCGGGGCATAACGGAGACATCCGTGAGAAGATAAGGGCCATAGAGAATTTTGACCGCAAGATAACAGGTCCTGTTATAGACACTCTTACTGATGGCGGATGCGGGTACAGAGTTATGATAGTTCCGGATCATCCAACGCCCATAAAATTAAGAACGCACACGTCCGATCCGGTGCCTTTCGCAATGGCAGGGGCGGGAATAGAGCCTGATGAAGTTACCGTTTTCACCGAACGCGCGTCCAAAGCGGGAAGTATGGGTGTTATGACAGGCTCGGATCTGATGAAGAAGTTACTCTCGAAAGAATGGTGACAGCGGCGGGTAAATATCCCGGTCCTATTCGGGGAAAGGTTCATTATGAAAAGATCGAAGAAGGGAATAATAGTTCAAAAATTCGGCGGCAGCAGTGTAGCTAATACTGACAGGATAAAAAATGTCGCTCGCAGAGTAGCTGAAACCAGGCGAAAAGGCTACGATGTAGTAGTAGTGGTCTCGGCGCTTGGGGATACTACAGATGAGCTTCTTGAACTGGCTTCACGCATTACGAGCCGCCCTCCGGAGAGAGAGCTGGATATGCTGCTTTCTACGGGAGAGCAGGTTTCGGTGGCTTTACTGGCAATGGCTCTGCATGAGATGGGGTTTCAGGCAAGGTCTTTCACGGGAGCCCAGGTAGGCATAATCACCGACTCTTCCCATACAAAGGCCAAGATAGTGGACATCTCCACAGACAGGCTGAAGAAAGTTCTTTCGAAGGGCAGAATAGCGATAGTAGCCGGATTTCAAGGGGTGGATCTTAAGCAGGAAATAACCACATTGGGAAGGGGAGGGTCCGATATGACCGCTGTAGCTTTAGCGAAGGTGCTTAAGGCGGAACTCTGTGAGATATTTACGGATGTGAAAGGCGTTTATACAGCGGATCCACGGGTAGTCAAGGCGGCGCGGAAGCTTAAGACCATAAGTTATGATGAAATGCTTGAACTTGCTTCTATGGGAGCCCAGGTGATGCAGGCCCGGAGCATGGAAGTAGCGGGTAAATTCAACGTGCCCATGCACATAAGATCGAGCATTTCCAGGGAAGAGGGAACAATAGTGACCAAGGAGGTCAAAGACATGGAAGATGTCCTGGTAAGAGGTGTTACAGCGAATAAAGATGAGGCTAAAATAACGGTGTATGATGTTCCCGATAAACCGGGAGAAGCCAGCAGACTTTTTCAAAAATTGGCGGATTCCGATGTTAACGTGGATGTGATAATACAGAACGTTTCGAGGACAGGTTCTACCGATATCTCTTTTACAGTTGGAAGGAAGGATCTTGCCAGAACGGAAGGAATAGTGAAAGGTATAGCTCGAAGCATAGGGGCCAAAGGAGTGAAGGTAACAAAGGATATAGCCAAACTTTCGGTTGTAGGCATAGGAATGAGAAGCCATTCCGGAGTAGCGGCTAAAATGTTCAGGGCTCTTGCTTCTCAAAAAATAAACATTGACATGATATCGACCAGCGAAATAAAAATATCATGTGTTATTTCAGAAAAAGCCGCTGACAAGGCCGTAAGAGCCGTACACAAAGCTTTCGGGCTCGGATCGTCGAGCCGGAAAAAATAAATAAACTTTTGTCCTTTTGTATGATACATAAACAAGGAATTAACATGAAGAAAAATAGAAAAGTGGCCATATACGATACGACATTGAGAGACGGGTCCCAGACGGAAGGAATTTCGTTTACTGTCAAAGACAAGCTGCGGATCGCGTCAAAACTTGATGAGCTGGGAGTGGATTTTATAGAGGGCGGATGGCCGGGTTCTAATCCCAAAGATAACGAGTTCTTCGCTTTGGCAAATAAACAGCTCAAGCTTAAAAAGTCGTGTTTGACGGCTTTCGGCAGTACCAGAAGGTCTGGAATAACTCCGGCAAAAGACGGTGTTTTGAGGAATCTGCTTAAGGCAGAGACCCCTTATGTGACTATTTTCGGGAAAAGCTGGGATCTTCATGTTAAGCAGGTTTTATGCACCTCTCTTAACGATAATCTGGATATGATAGAGTCTTCCGTAAAGTTCCTTGTTAAAAAAGGGCGTAAAGTATTTTTTGACGCCGAGCACTTTTTTGACGGATACAAAGAAAATCCCGCTTACGCGATCGAAACTCTTAAAGCCGCTGCCGCGGGGGGAGCTGAGGC
Source organism: Candidatus Omnitrophota bacterium (assembly GCA_041667545.1). Classification (GTDB taxonomy): domain Bacteria; phylum Omnitrophota; class Gorgyraeia; order Tantalellales; family Tantalellaceae; genus SLID01. The sequence continues at coordinate 40,014 of JBAYES010000007.1, forward strand.
TCTGGTCCTTTGCGATACCAACGGCGGATGTCTTACGAGCCGGATCTTTGAGATAGTTGAAGAGACTTTTTCCAAGGTTGCATCACCTCTCGGCATACATGTACACAATGACGCCGAAATGGCGGTAGCGAATTCTATAGCCGCTGTTCAGGCGGGATGCGTTCAAGTACAGGGCACCTTTAACGGTTATGGTGAAAGATGCGGAAACGCCAATCTTGTTTCTATCATACCCGCGATAAAGTACAAGCTTGAAATGGAATGTCTTTCGGAATTTGCCTTAAAGGACCTTACCGAGGCGTCTTTGTACATAGCCGAGATCGCCAATGTCAGACAGGTGGATTCTCAGCCCTATGTCGGCAAGAGCGCTTTTGCGCACAAGGCCGGCGTGCATGTTAACGCCATGCTCAAGAATTCCAAAACATATGAGCATCTCGATCCCGCGAAGGTGGGCAACAAGAGAAGAATGCTTATATCCGAATTGTCCGGAAGATCGAGCATTATTGACAAGGCGGGGGAAATGGGGATAAAAATAGATTCTTCTCCTTCCGCCGCTGCGGAAATACTCGATCATGTACAAAGCTTGGAGAATAAGGGGTACCAGTTCGAACTGGCGGAGGCATCGCTTCTTCTTCTTATGAAGCGAGCAGCGGTTCACATTAAAAAACATTTTGAATTGAAAGATTTCAGGGTGATCGTGGAAAGCCGGTTCGGGGGAGAGATAGTGTCGGAGGCCACAGTAAAGGTACAGGTTGGGGAAGAGTTGAGGCATACGGTTTCTCTGGGCGACGGCCCGGTGCATGCCATGGACCAGGCCATAAGAAAATCCCTTATCGAATTCTATCCTTCGCTCAGCGAGATGCGTCTTTCTGATTTTCGGGTAAGGGTATTGGATGAAAAATCCGGTACGGCGGCAAGCGTGAGAGTGCTTATCCAGTCGGAAGACGGGACCGATTCGTGGTGGACGGTAGGCGTTTCGGAAAATATTATAGAGGCAAGTTGGATGGCCCTGAAAGATTCCATAGAGTACAAGTTTGTTAAAGACGAGTCCAGGAAGAAAAAATGAAAGAGCTGCCCACCAGGTACGACCCCCGTAGTGTAGAAGACAGTATGTTCTCTCTCTGGCAGGAAAATGGGCTTTTCCGGACCGAGGGGAAAAAGGAACTTCCTCACTATTCCATAGTTATCCCGCCGCCCAATATCACGGGAGTTCTGCACATGGGGCACGCTCTCAACAATACTATCCAGGATATTTTAGCGCGCTGGAAAAGAATGCAGGGTTTCGAGACCCTCTGGCTGCCCGGCACCGATCATGCCGGGATAGCTACGCAGAATGTTGTTGAGAAAGCGCTCGTGAAAGAAGGTTTAAAAAGACACGACATAGGGAGAGACAAGTTCATTGAGAGGGTATGGCAATGGAAAGAGGAGTATGGAGGAACCATCATAAATCAGCTTAAAAAGCTTGGATGTTCCTGCGATTGGGAAAAAGAGCGTTTTACGATGGACCAAGGTCTTTCGGAAGCGGTTAAAGAAGTTTTTATCAGGCTTTACCAAGAGAACCTTATTTACAAGGGCGATTACATTATAAACTGGTGCCCGAGATGTTCCACGGCTCTCAGCGATGAGGAAGCCGAACATCGTGATCTTGAAGGTATGATCTACTACATAAAATACCCGGTAAAAGGAAGCCGCTCTCTTGTAAAAGAAAACGAGGACTACGTGGTCATAGCTACCACAAGGCCGGAAACCATGCTGGGGGATGTGGCGGTAGCGGTGAACCCCAAAGATCCGAGATATCAGGATCTCAGGGGCAAGACACTGGAGCTTCCCATAGTCAAAAGGGAGCTTAAGATAATTTACGACGAAAGTGTCGACCCCGAATTCGGGACCGGAGCCCTAAAGGTTACCCCCGCGCATGATCCTCTGGATTTCGAGCTTGGGATACGCCATGACCTTCCGAATATAAATGTCATGGAACCTGACGGCACGATAAATTCCATTGGAGGGGACTATGCGGGCATGGACAGGTTCGAATGCCGCGAAGCGATAATAGAGGACCTGAAGAAAAGGAAACTTTTTGTCAGATCTGAAGAACATACCCATGCGGTCGGGCACTGCTACCGCTGTCATGTGGTGGTTGAGCCCAGGCTTTCCAAACAGTGGTTCGTAAGGATGAAACCTCTATCCAAAGACGCCATAAATGTAGTGGAGAGCGGAGAAGTGACCTTTTATCCGTCTAGATGGACCAAGGTTTACCTGAACTGGATGAGCAATATCAGGGACTGGTGTATTTCAAGGCAGATCTGGTGGGGGCATCGCATACCGGTGTGGTACTGTGTGTCTTGCGCGGAAGGCAAGAATATCCGTGATATAGATGTAACCGGCTCCGGAAGTCCCGGGGTATTCGTAGGAAAAGAAAAGCCCGATTCATGTCCTTTTTGCGGAGGAGCGGAACTGGAGCAGGATCCGGATGTTCTTGATACCTGGTTCAGTTCGTGGTTGTGGCCTTTTTCGACAATGGGATGGCCCGGAAAGAACGAAATTTTAGACGCGTTCTATCCCACCAATGCGCTTGTAACGGCGCAGGAAATAATATTTTTCTGGGTGGCTCGGATGATAATGGCCGGGTTGAAATTTGCCGGCGGTATACCTTTCAGGGATATCTATATACACGGCACAGTGAGGGACTCTACCGGCACTAAGATGTCGAAATCCCTGGGCAATGTGATAGACCCACTGGATATTATTGAAGAAGTCGGGAGCGACGCTTTGAGGTTCAGCATAATATCCATAACATCCCAGGGGCAGGACGTTTTTCTTTCCAGGGACAAATTCGACATTGGCAGGAATTTTGCGAACAAAATATGGAACGCCGCGCGCTATGTTATGATGAACGCGGGCAATATCCCGGAAAACGGGGAGATAGACATGGAGGGCCTCGATCTCGCCGACAAATGGATACTTCACAATATCAACCTTGCTGCCGGGGATGTGAGCGAGTGTTTTGAGAAATACCGTTTCAGCGATGCGGCGTCGCGGTTGTACGATTTTATATGGCATAAATACTGCGACTGGTATCTTGAGATCTCCAAACTTTCGCAGAACAAGGATAATACACGAAGGGTCCTGGTCGAGGTGTTGAGAAGGTCAATGCAGCTTCTTCATCCGATAATGCCGTTCCTTACAGAAGCTGTCTGGCAGATATCACCCCCCGAGAAGACCCGTTTTATATCTGTTTCCGAATGGCCCGTGCCTAAGGAGGAGTGGAGAGACGAGGTTTCATCCTCGGGAATGGAGAGGATAATCGGCTGTATAACGTCAATAAGGAATATAAGGGCATTTTGGAACGTTGCCGCATCGGCGGTGCTTGATGTTTTTTTCGATCTCGGAGACGAAGAAGGCCGCAGCCTTATAAAGAACAATTCTTTCATGATAGAAAAGCTGGCATCGTGTAAAGTAGTAGCTGTGGGGAAAGGATTGGAAAGACCCGAAAAGTCGGTAGCCGCGCTTACAGGAGGAATGAAGATCTTTGTTCCCCTGGGCTCTTTAGTTAACGTGGAAGATGAAAAGCGAAGAGTGTTGGAAAAAATACAGCAGATAGAACGTTTTCTCCTCTCGGTAGATAAAAAATTATCAAATGCGGATTTCATCTCCAAAGCCCCGGGTGAAGTGGTGGAAAAAGAAAAGAATAAACTTGTTAAGTTCCGCAAGGAGGCCGACACCTTAAAAGAAAACCTGGCGGCTCTTGTATAGGCATAGGGCTCCTTTCTCATGAAAAAAAGACTTCAGAACATACTTGCGCTTTCGGGAGTGGCCTCAAGGAGGGCTTCCGGAACTCTAATAGAAAAAGGTATTGTGAAAGTGGATGGCAAGGTCGTAAGGGAAAGGGGAGCGCGCTTCGATCCTGAAGAACATGTTATAACCGTCAGAGGGAAAGAAATAAAAGCCGAAGAAAAAAAGTTGTATTTTCTCTTTAATAAGCCGGCTGGAGTTATATCCACGGTTATAGACACCCACGGCCGAAAAAAAGTAACGGATTTTTTCAGGGACGTCGACGCCCGGTTTTACCCCGTGGGTCGTCTTGACAAAGATACAACAGGGGTCATGATCCTCACAAATGACGGAGAACTGGCTCACCGTCTTTCTCATCCCAGTTTCGGCGTTGAAAAAGAATATCTGGCGGTATCATCATTGAAGCTGGATGATAGGGCATTAAAGGCCGTATCTTCCGGAGTCGATATAGACGGGAAGAAGACAGCCCCGTGTTTGGTTTCGGAGATCGCCGATCCTCAGGGCAGGAATGTCTACAGGGTCCGGCTTCACGAAGGGAAAAAAAGACAGATACGTGTTATGTTCGTGTCAGTGGGAGCGAAAATAACAGAACTTGACAGAACGCGATACGCGGGATTGTCCGCGGAAGGCCTTAAAAGGGGAGAACGCCGGGAATTGACGGATGGGGAAATAAAGACCCTTAGATCTCTTGTTCTCTAAAAGTGACCATATGACGGATCTTGACAAAAAAAGAATAGACGCGATAGTGCGTTTCGCGCTCAAAGAGGATGTTTGGACCGGGGACATAACAAGTCAGGCTGTTCTGGACAGATTTATTAAGGCGGAAGGGGTCATAGTATCCCGGGAAAACGCCGTACTTTGCGGTATGGATATAACCGAAAGGGTATTCGCCGCTGTGGATTGTACTACCAGGTTCAGGCCGGAAGCCTCTGACGGAGATGTCATCCATCCGGACATGGAAATAGCTTTTGTGGAAGGAGACTCTCATTCTATTCTCAAGGCGGAACGGACCGCTCTCAATTTTTTAGGTCTCATGAGCGGGGTTGCCACAAATACAAGAAAACTCGTCGAGGCTCTTGAGGGCACTGGTATAAAGGTATATGATACTCGAAAGACCATACCCCTCCACAGGTATATGCAGAAATATGCCGTTACGGTTGGGGGTGGATGTAATCACCGAAAAGGCCTCTGGGACATGGTCCTCATAAAGGATAATCACATCCGGGCCTTTTCCATGCAGACGGGCATTACAGATCCGGCAGAACTCTTGCCGGGAGTCATAGATAGAGCCCGCTCAGGCGTTCAAAAAAACATAAAAGTTGAAGTTGAGGTCGAGAACCTCATCGAATGCGAGGCCGCTCTCGGAGCCCGTCCAGACGTCATAATGCTGGATAATATGCCCCCTGATACGGTTGCCAAAGCGTCCGGCATAAGAAAAAAAATGGGCCTTGAGGGAAAAGTTCTTTTTGAGGCATCGGGAGGAATTACGCTTGAGAATATCCGCGCTTACGCAGGTACCGGGATAGACGTAATATCTTCCGGTTCCATTACTTCTTCCGTGCGCTCGGTTGATCTTAGTTTAGAGATAATTTTTCGCAAATAAACCGGTTTTAGAAAGGTCCTATGGATAAGTTCAAACTTGTGACCGATCTTGTTCCGGCAGGCGATCAGGCTTTGGCCATAGAGAAAATGGCAAGGTCTATTTCTTCCGGGAACCGTTTTCAGACCCTTCTGGGTGTTACAGGAAGCGGCAAGACATTCACTATGGCCAATATCATCGAGCGGGTCAAAAAACCCGTGCTTGTTATCTCCCACAATAAGACCCTTGCCGCCCAGCTTTATGCCGAGTTCAGGTCGTTCTTCCCGGAAAATGCCGTAGAATATTTTGTGAGCTATTATGACTATTACCAGCCGGAGGCATATGTGCCGCAGACCGATGTCTACATAGAGAAGGACGCGTCAATAAACGAAGACATAGACAGATTGCGCCTTTCCGCCACAAGTTCCATATTTTCAAGGCGTGATGTTCTGGTGGTAGCAAGCGTATCGTGTATATACGGTCTGGGATCTCCCGAAGACTATTCTACAATGCTGTTGAACGTTCATACGGGAGAGAACGTGTCCCGGGACGACGTTATAAAAAAATTGGTGGAAATACAGTATGAGCGTAATGATACAGACCCCGAAAGGGCAAAGTTCAGGGTCCGCGGGGACATAGTGGAAGTTTTTCCCGCATATAAGGAAACATCCTACCGGATGGAGTTTTTCGGCGACGAGATAACCCGAATTTCCGAGATACACCCCGTTACGGGCGAGGTAATAACATCTCTTGAGAAAGCCGCCGTATACCCGGCAAAACATTTTGTTACTACCAGGGATAAAATAGAAAAGGCGTCAGTTTCGATCAAAGAGGAGCTCGGGGAGCGTCTATCGGAACTTAAGGGGCAGGGAAAGATCCTTGAGGCTCAGCGCCTCAGTTCCCGCGCGAAATATGACCTTGAGATGCTTAATGAGCTCGGCTACTGTAACGGTATAGAGAATTATTCCAGGCATCTTTCAGGCAGGCCGGAGGGGTCGAGGCCCTGGTGTCTTTTAGATTATTTCGATGAGGACTTTCTTATTATAATCGACGAATCTCACGTCACTCTGCCCCAGATAAGAGCCATGTATAACGGGGACCAGGCAAGGAAGAAAACCCTCGTGGATTACGGGTTCAGGCTCCCCTCGGCGCTTGATAACCGCCCGCTTAAGTTCGAGGAGTTTATGGAAAAAGTGAATGAAGTGATGTTTGTTTCCGCCACTCCGTCCGAATATGAAATGAAGAACAGTTCCGAGGTCGCGGAACAGGTAATAAGGCCCACAGGGCTTATGGACCCACCTATATCGGTAAGGCCAACTACCGGCCAGATACAGGATATAGTTTCAGAGGTTAGAAAAAGGGCAGAGGCGAATGAAAGGGTGCTGGTAACGACCATAACAAAACGCCTGGCGGAAGAACTCACCGCGTATCTTAAGGGCATGAAACTGCGGGTAAGGTACCTTCACTCGGAAATTAACGCCCTTGATAGAATAGAGATCATAAGGGATCTGCGCCTCGGGAAATTCGATTGTCTTGTCGGTATAAACCTTCTCAGGGAAGGGATAGACCTTCCCGAAGTATCTCTCGTCGCTGTGCTTGATGCCGATAAGGAAGGTTTTCTCAGGAGCGATACATCTCTTATTCAGGTGGCGGGAAGGGCCGCGAGAAACGTTAACGGGGAAGTTATCTTTTATGCCGATAATATAACACCGTCCATGAAAAGGACTATTGAGATAACCCGCAAGAGACGCGAAAAGCAGGAAAAATATAATCGGGATAACGGTATAGAACCAAGGACCGTGCAAAAAGCCGTGGCGGAGGGTATTGAGGCATACAGGAAAGCCAGAGAAATAGTACAAGGAGTGGCCGGTAAACCGGGTAAGGAATACGACGCTTTCAGCGTGCTTGCGGAACTTGAAAGAGATATGGAAGATGCCGCGAGGAACCTTGAGTTCGAAAAGGCCATAGAATACAGGACGCAGATAGAAAAGCTCAAGAAGGTCATCAAAAATGAGGGGGTCGAAATATGAAAAAATATAATGCCGCGGCTATGTGGTGCCATCTGGGGGCTTTCGCCGGGATCATTTTCCCTTTCGGGAATTTTCTGGTGCCTCTCATTTTGTGGCTTGCCAGAAGACATGAGGATGAACTGGTGGACGATCAGGGCAAAGAATCACTAAACTTCCAGATAAGTGTTTTTCTTTACGGCATAGCAAGCGGGATACTGGTGTTTCTTATAGTGGGGATATTTCTTCTCATCGCGCTGTTTTTTTTCACCATAGTGCAGGTGATCAAGGCTTCTTTGTCGGCGAGCGAAGGCAAGCCCTACAGATATCCGCTGTGCATAAGGTTTATCAAGTAAAGCCGCGACGGCGGTGAGCGCTCAAGAGGGACCATTGACCATAGACTATGGACTATGGGCTAACAACACAGGAGGCACGATGGAACGGATATACGTTGAACTTGTGGGATTCATTGCCGGGATATGTACGACTTTATCTTTTATCCCGCAGATAGTTAAAATGGTCAAGACCGGCAAGGTCAGGGATATATCGTTTTCAATGTATCTTGTTCTCAGTTTTGGGATATTTTTGTGGCTTGTCTACGGGGTCTATATAAAAGAACTTCCGATCATAATGGCAAACGGTGTTTCTCTGGTATTATGTCTGGTCATATTGGCAATGAAAATGATTTTTCCGCTTGGGGAAAGATCGCGTTCGGCAAGACCGGACGGTGTTTCATCCTCTGGGAAGGAACCCGGTGCAAGCCGATAAGAAAGAGGTGTGGATTGAAAATACTTGTTACGGGGGCGACGGGGTTTCTGGGCTTTGATCTTACGCGGAAGCTTGTAAATGACGGGCATGATGTTGTATGCTCGGTGAGAAGAACAAGCAACACGTCAAAACTCGATGGTTTGAACGTATCTTTGGTATGCGCCGACATAACCGATGGTGTGGCTTTTTCCGACGCGGTCGCAGCGGCGCGGCCTGATGCGGTTTATCATTGCGCCGCGAAAGTCTGGGATAAAGATGAGGAAAAACTCTTCATAAATAATGTTAAAGGTACCGGCGAAGTATGCGGAGCATGTTACAGGCATAACATAAAAAGATTGATCTACCTGAGCTCGGTGGCTGTTGTAAGCGGTAATCAAAAGACGCCGCTTACAGATGATATGGAATATAAGTGTTCCGATGCTTACGGCAGATCCAAGGCCGAAGCCGAGAAGATAGCGGTTTCTTACAGGGAAAAAGGCCTTAAAACGTCGATTATCAGGCCTTGCATGGTTTATGGCGAAGATGAACCCCATGCACTCCGGAACATAATGAGATCTGTGATGTCCCGGAGGATACCCATACTTGATGGGCCCGATATGGACGCGAAACTCGCTCTCGTTTACGTGGGGAATGTCACAGACGTTTTACGCCTCGCGCTGGTTAAAGATGAGGCTTTAAGCGGATCGTTCATGGTGGCGGACAAGGATGTGATAACGATAAGGAAGTTCATAGAGATCATAGCCGATGAGATCCGGGCTAAAAAGCCTTTTGTGATACCGGCCTGGGCGGTGAGGGCCGCGAAGGTACTTCCGCCGGTGCACGTAAAAATGAAAAGAATGTTCAAGGACAGGGTTTACGATATATCGAGGATGACGGATATTCTCGGGTATGTCCCCGAAGTTTCCACGGAAGAGGGGCTGAGAAGGACCGCGCGCCACTGGAAACTTTTGGAGAAGGGCGAGAACAAGTCTCTTTTGAATGTCTTCCCCGAACAGGACATTTAGACCGACGGTAGAGTTCTGCAAAATGGACTTTTATTCCGTAGTTGCGAGGAACGAAAGAAGTGAGTGACGAAGCCCTTCGTCTTGTGGGAACATATGAGGCTCAGCATTTCGGCAGACTTGGCATAGGGCCGAATCAATGACGTGAAATCGCTATTTTGCAGAACTCTAAGACGACGGGAATGAGGAGGTAAGCGTATTTTGTCTGAATTGAAGATAACCATTCTTGGAACAGCCGCGGGTGTGCCCACAAAGGAAAGGGCCCACACCGCGATATGTTTGAATTATCAGGGAGCCTCCTCTTTTACCTGCCTTTTTGACTGCGGCGAGGGAACGCAGAGGCAGATGCTTATAGCGGGTATCGGCATTAATAGTTTGGACAGGATCTTTATAACGCATTGGCACGGAGATCACTGTTTGGGGATACCTGGACTGATAGATACTATGGGGTTTGAGGAAAGGTCCCAACCGCTTTATATTCATGCCCCTGAAGCAAGGAAAATGAAGTCCCGCGGCGGACTTCTTTATCCTATGGGCAAATTCGAAGTGTCAGGTAAGAACGTGCCGTTCAAGGGGAATAAAATATCCGAGATATTTTCTGCGCCAGACTTCCGTGTCCTATCCATCCCCGTGAAGCACAGCATTCCGGCGGTCTCCTATGCCTTTATAGAGAATGACAGGGTCTCTATCGATATTGAAAAAGCCGCCCGTTTCGGGTTTGATGAAAAAGACAGGATGCTCGGTGTAATAAAGCGGGAAGGGAAATGTGTTATAAACGGAAAGCGAGTAACCCTTGATGATGTATCGAATAGGACAAAAGGACGCAAAGTCGTGTATTCGGGAGATACCGAGGTATGTGAAAATCTTATGAAAATTGCTCAGGGAGCTGATCTTCTTATTCAGGACTGCACTTATCTGGAAGCTCCCGTTGAGAAAAGGCATCATTGCCACGCTTCTTTGCCTGAAATAGTGAAAATGGCCGAAGGGCTTGGCGTGAAAAAGATCGTTCTGACCCATTTCAGCCGGAAATACGGTGATATCGAAGCGGTACGCCGTATAGTGGGATTCCGTGATGGTTTCGAAATAGCGGCAGATCTTTATTCGGTCACCATATAACACAATATTTTGTGGGGTGAAAAAATATGAAAGTATTACTGCATATTTGCTGCGGAGTCTGCGCGGGTCCGGTAATAGAAAAACTTTTATGCCGCGGGTACACAGTAACCGGATATTTCTACAATCCTAATATTCATCCCGCTGACGAATATGAAAAAAGGCTTGCTTCCGCTCAAAAGGCCGCGAACGAATGGAATTTGGAACTCATAGAGGGAAAATATGACAGGGAAAGATGGTTTGAGGCCGTGCAGGGAACAGAATATGAACCCGAAGGAGGGAAAAGATGCGAGATATGTTACCGTTTGAGGCTTCAGAGAACATATGAATATGCCAGAAGGTACATGTACGACGTTTTTACCACTACACTTACGGCCGGTCCGATGAAAAAGGCCGAGACCATAAACCGGATAGGGCTGGAAATAGGAGGGGACAGGTTCATTGCTGACGATTACAAGAGGAACGGAGGATCTGAGAAAGCCTATCTTCTCGCGCGAGAACTGGGGCTTTATCGGCAAGATTACTGCGGCTGTGTTTACGGACATGAAGAGCAGCTTAAAAGGAAAACCGAAAAGAAGAAGAATGAGAAGAAAGATTAAAAAAGAAACTTTGCTTATACTGAAAAAAGTAAAAGATACGATTTCGCATTACGGCATGCTGGAGAAGGGGGAACGCGTACTTGCGGCCGTTTCAGGCGGAGCGGATTCCGTGTCGCTGTTTCACGTTCTTTTGGCTTTAAGGTCAGATCTCGGGGTGGATCTGGTTATAGCTAACCTCGACCATGGTGTGAGAGGCAGAGAATCGGCGGCGGAATCGCGATTTGTTAAGTCGCTGGCCGAGGATCTCAATGTGAAATGTATTCTCGGGAAACTCGGTTCAATGAAACTTGTTTCAAAAAAGATGTCCCTGGAAGAAAAATTACGGAAAAAAAGATATGAATTCCTGGTGAAGGCCGCCCGGGAAACAGGGTGTAATGTTATCGCTACCGGACACAATATGGATGATCAGGCGGAAACCCTGCTTATGAGAATGATAAAAGGATCTTCAGCTGAAGGGCTTGGGGGAATACCGCCTCTCAGGTTCGAAGGGAATATTAAACTGATACGGCCGCTTATAAGAACCTCCAGAAAAGAGATAATAATGTATTTGTCCGAGATCGGCGGGGAATATGTAAAGGACAGTTCTAATGATGACACAAGGTTCCTGCGTAACCGTGTGCGGCGAGATATCCTGCCCCTGCTTGAAGAAATAAACCCCGCTATAAAACCCACACTTGCTAACATAGCCGACTCTGTGAGGGAAGAGACGGTCTTCTCCCGTTCTCTCAGGGAAGAAAAAACGAGCGGATTTCTTTCTTCCCGCGGGGGGATTCATTGTGTAGGGCTGAAACAATATCTGGCGCAGCCCTCCGCTGTACGCCGGGAAATATTTAAGGAACTTTTCGTCTTATCGGGCGGGAACGTGAAAAAGTTATCTTACCGGCACTGGATGCTCCTGGACGCTTTTGCCAGAACCCAGTCAAAAGGCCGTTCCCTGGATCTTCCCGGAAAGGTGAATGTAGTAAAAAGCAAAGGAAAACTGACGTTCGGCATGTCTCGATAGTTAAAATTTTTTGCTGACTTTTATCCGCAAACGGGAGGATACATACGGCATATTTTGCCCAGGGACGTTCGCACGGCTCCAGCGGCCGTGCTCACTCCACGTGAAGCTGTTTTAC
>JBAYES010000008.1:0-51599 GCA_041667545.1 Candidatus Omnitrophota bacterium
CCCACAGTATTGTCATGCGCGGGTTGACTTACAGCAGGAAGGGCATGTGCTGCGCGCTTCGCTGCTTCGCCTGTTATTTCCACCATCGCGGTGTATGTAGCAGAAAGGCAGAACATTTTTATCCTATTCGGCGGCGAATCCGCTCCAGTGCTCCCACATACCCTTCCTGCTGTTTAATCCAGGGACGGTTCTCGATCTGAACCTACACCTGTCCTCATCTCAAAGCTACACCTGTCCCCTTTTTCTCTCAAAAAGCACGCTCTCATAAACTTTTATTGTTCCGGAAACACTTTTTTCAAGCGAAAAATCTCTCGATCTTATGACAGCTTCCTCTGATAACCTGCGCATAAGGCCGGTATCCTCGGCAAGACGTACTATAGCCCGGGCGAGTTCTTCTCCCGAGGCCGGCTTAACCGTAAGGCCGTTCTTTCCATCCGTAACTATCTCTGTAAGGCCTCCCACTTTGCTTACTATACAGGGTTTTCCGGATGCCATAGCCTCCGCCGCGGCCAGTCCGAAACCCTCCTTGAGTGAAGGCATGCAAAAAATATCTATAGCGGCAAGGTATTCCGGCAAAGGCCTTTTCCCCGGGATAAGGAATATTCTTCCGGAGAAAGGGCTTCTTGCGGCCCGCGTTAAAAGATCGCGCGCTTCGGGACCCTGTCCCACCATAAGAAGAGAAAGGTTATTTATGTTTCCTGCGGCCTTATCGAAAGCCTCCACCAGATACCTGAACCCTTTAACCGAGGAAAATCTGCCTACAGTACCTACAACCATAGCACCTTCGTTAATGCCTATCTCCCTGAGAACATCCCCTCTCACTTGCTCCGGGATGTTTCCGTACTGCTTAAGATCTATTCCGTTATAAACCATCTCTACCTTTTCCTCGGACACTTTCATATCTTTCACAAGATGGTCTTTAACGCTTTTTGATATCGCAATGACCTTTTGCCCCCAACACGGCAGGAACCTTCTTGACAATCTGCGATGCTTGAAAAACCCGTGGCATGTAGTAACATAGGGTGTACCGGTAAGCCTGAAGACCGCTTCCGACATTACCTGTGTCACGCGAGTATGTGAATGTACGAGGTGAATTCCTTGTTCTCGTATCGTCCTGACCATTCCCGGAACGGCCCGCCATACCGCCGGGCCGAATTCCGATTTTGTCCTTATAGGCGCGTATATGTGGGGAATGCCGTCCCTTTCAAGACAAGTTTCAAGTTCGCCGCCTGAAGAAAGAACAGCCGTATCCACACCCGAGAGTTTCAGACATTTGGCAAGATTGACGGTATAGAACGCGAGACCGCCCTTGTTAAGATGTGTGGCCGCGAGAAGTATTTTCATATGCGTTATTCCCTGAAAGTTCCTCAGTAATAAGTTCCATAAGGGAATTGAACACTTCCCTGGCCTTTACATTGTTCATACACTTAAGGCCCTTGTTACAAAAAGTTTTATAGCACGGTGAGCATCTTATCTCCTTCCTGATCACTATTTTCTTTCCGCCCGAAGCAACATGCCTCGCGGGATCTGTCGGCCCGAAAATAGCTACAAAAGGCGTTCCCAGAGCTGAAGCTATGTGCATAGGAGCGCTGTCTCCCACAAGAAGAGCATCACACCTCTTTATCAAACTCACAAGCCGTCCAATATCGGTTTTTCCTATGGCGTTCATGGGTTTTGCCGAAGTTTTTTTAAAGAACTCTTCGGCTCTTTCAAGATCCTCTTCAAGGCCTATGGCCACCACTCTTATTCCTTTTTCCAAAGCCAGCATGTCGGCAAGTTCCGCTGTGCGCGCCATGCTCCAATTCTTGGTTTCCCATCTCCTGGATGCCGAAACGCTTATCGCTACCAGTTTCTGCCCGTTTTTCAGCCACCCTGAGCGCAAAAAATTTTCCACCCATTCCTCATCTTCTTTCCTGCTCCACAATTCGAGCTTATCATCTATTTTTGTTATCCCGGCCAAAGCCAGTACCTTGCCCTGATGCTCCACGGGAGACAATTTCTTTTTAGGAAGATTCGTTTTCCTGTTGAGAAGCACACTCAGTTTTCCGTTATTATATCCATACCTTTCAGGTATAGCCGCGAGAAAAGCTATAAGATGGCTTCTCCTGTTGTTCTGAAGGTCAATGGAAATATCCATATTCTCAGACCTCACCCGCTCGATGAATCTAAGAAAACCCGACCACTTGTCCCGTCCCTTGAGATCGCAGGTGATTATCTCATTGATGTACGGACACCCTTTCAGGATACCGCCGAAACGCACATCTACCAGCACCTTTATTATGGCCGTGGGAAATTTTTTGCGTATTGCCCTTAATGAAGGAACACTCAGTATAATGTCCCCCAAAGAACTTATTTTTACAACAAGCACGTTCTTACGGCAAAGTACTTCTTCATAAGCTTTAAGCTCAAGTTCCAGAGATCTCTTCAATGAATATTTTTCCTCCACCTGCCTGCGCGCCGCCGCGGCTACTTTATCCCGAAGCTCCATTGAATCCGCATATTTCATTATCTTACCGGCCATTTCCACCGGATCCATCGGTTCGCACAGAAGTCCGGTGTCGCCGTCCACGACATTTTCTATTACGCCTCCGACCCTCGTAGCCACTACAGGCACCCCTCTCGCCTGGGCTTCTATTATAGTCCTGCCAAACGCCTCCTGAGAGGTATTTGCCGACACTAAAACATCCAGCTCTCCCATAACCGAAACTACATCCTCGCCGCTGTCTTTAAATTCAACTATCTTGTCCACGGCAAGCCGTCTCGCGGCAAGTTCAAGATCTTTCATATATTCCGGCTTCGCCGAGGATATATCCCCCATAATTACCGCATGCACGTTCCGCGTTTTTCTGGAAACATATGAGACAGCTTTCAAAAAATCTATATGCCCTTTTATAGGTGAGTACCGAGCCACCATGCCCATCCTGAAAACTTTGCTTTTCCTTTGGGAAGGGCTGACAAAAAAGAATTTTTCAAGATCCACGCCTCTGGGAACTACATACATTTTCTGCGTGCTAAGACCGAAATTATCTTTCATGTAACGAGCCATAGTGGCGTTCGCAACTATCACTATCTTCCCCCACCCCATAACCCTGCTTATCAAATGTTTTTTGTACTGTCCATGGGCAGTGGTTATGAACGTCCGCTGTGTGTGCCGGGCGGCAAAATATCCGATAAGAGCCGGTATACGGCTTCTGGCATGGACAAGATCTATGTTCTCTTTTTTTATAATTTGTTTGAGCTTGAAATATGAATATATTCCTAAAAACAGGTTCTTTCTTCCCACGGGAAGAGCGTAATGCCTTACACCTCCTGCGGAAAGGCTCTTTTCCAGTTTTCCGCCTCCCGAAACGACAACCGACCTATGCCCTTTAAGAGCGAGGAACCGAGCCACCTCTACGGTGCCTTTCTCCACTCCGCCCACATTCAATTTCGGTACCAGCTGAAGAACGTTCATGCGATCCTTATCCGTCTTTATTTTTTCGCGCATAAGCTAAAAAAGCCTGTAGAGCTTCTCTCTTATGCGTCTGCCATCTTCATTCGTTTTAACGGCATCTTTGCTCTTAAGAGCTTCTTGCGCCTTTTCTCTGATCTCGCCGGGCTTTACCCGGGTCAGATATCCCCTCTGCTCCAGATCAAGCGCGAATCTTTCATATTTGGTAGTTCTATCGGTCTTTTTTATCGGACTAAAGACAAGGACCTTCTTCCCCGATGAAACCGCCTCGGATACCATGGAAATACTTTCCATGGATACTATCAGAATATCGCAGGATCTGATGATCTTTTCAACGGTATCCGTATTCTTGTCTCTGGTCCCTTTGACGAATGTTCCGCATCTTGCAAAATCCGCGGCCAGATCTCCGGCGGCGTCCTCAACTTCCGGAGATGTCCGTCTGGAGGTAGTTACATGCATATACCCGTCATGTTCTTCACAAAACCCATGGATCGACAAAAGAATATCTTTTACCAGCTTTTTCGGGAAAGAAAAATATTTATTGTCCCCGCCCACAAGAACTCCAACATTCAGCCTCTTATCCCCGCCATCTTCGGATCTATAATCATTTCCTGAACTTATAAGGTTAGGGGCAAGTTCCGTTATTATCCTGTTGTCATCCCTCTTTCTTTTCCCGGGTTTTTTTCTCATGTCATGCCTGGGAACAACTATAAGATCGAACTTCCCGCGGATAAGCGCCCCGGGGTCTAAAACGGCAACTGACCGGGCATAATTTTCTTCTTTCAGCATCATATTGACACCGGCAAGGCCGGAAGCCGCGCTTATTATTATATCTGCATGATTCCTTGTAACTTTCTCGTAGCTTTGCTTATCAAGCGCCCATTTCAAGAGACCGAGCCTGCCCTGGCAATTTCTTCCTAAAATCGGTGCGGCGATCTTAAAAATATTTTTTCTCATGCCGCTCGCGAAATTTATCCTGATCGTTATTACCCGAATATTCCCGGGATCATGCCCTTCACTAAGCCTGTATTTTTTTATTTCATTAACTATGGCCATTGACTGGTTGAGATGTCCCTTTTTCCCGTCGTCCAGCACCATTATCTTTCTCACAGGGTTCATCTTCCATTTCTTGTGCATCCAGAACCACTGTTCGGGATCTTCCTTGATATGTTTTTCCAGCATACGGTTATATTTTTCCATATAGGGCAATATATCCTCATCCTCTTTTATCGACATCGGCTCTTCCAGTACGAGTTCGTGATAAGGGCCCTTCCTCCTGTGGATAAAAGCCGGCAAAATAACCGCTCCGTCTTTTTGAGCCAGCCGGTAAGGGCCTACGGCAGTAGAAGCCGGCCTTCCGAAAAGTTCCAGAAGTTCCCCATGCGCTCCGGCATTCTGATCGGCCAGAAGTCCCACGCTTTTACCCTGGCGCAAAACCCTTATTAACCGTTTTATATCCGCGCCCTTACGGACCACCACGCTTCCCTTGGATTCGCGCAGTTTGTTGAAAAGCTCATTAAGCCTTTTCATTTTCTGGTCGCGGACCAGTATGTATAGCGGAAACCCTTTAACCGCGCTGGCCGCGAGACTAAGCTCCCAATTCCCGAAATGCGCCGAGATAAGTATCATACCTTTTGGATTTTTCGAGGAGCGCTCTATCCTTTCGAAATTCGTTATCGAAACGTACTTTTCGATATAGTCAGCGTCGACCTTGGTCATGGCGATAAGTTCCGCGAAAGTCTGCGCGGCCGAGGCGTATACCCCTCTGGCTATACGCCTTATCTCTTCCGGGGTTTTTTCATGACAAAAAGAAGCCCTTATATTTGCGTAAGTTATTTTTTTTCTGTTCCCGCTTAGCAGATAGAATATCCCGCTCAGAGCCCTGCCGAACCAGAGGTTGAAACTCATGGGCATAACATGCAGAACCCTGTTAAGAGCCAGTACGCTCAAAGACGCTATTAAGTCCAGCAATTAAGGTCTCCTTTCCTTCAGTTATCCTGATCTTGACGTTCAAGACAAGGATCTTGTCATCAATAGAGGACATATCCAGATCTTTCATTTTGACAAGATCTTTCGCTGTGGTCACTATGGTGCATATACCCATGGCCGCGCATTCTTCGGATATCCTGTCAATATCCGTCTGACGGTATTTATGGTGATCCCTGTAGAAAAAACTTTTCTTTATGTCAGCCTTAAGGGATATCAAAATATGCTCGAAATAATAAGGATCCGCTATTCCGCACACAACTGCAATCTCACGGCCCTTCACGGCGTCAATGTCATAAAACGCCCCCTCGGCATCCTTGAAAGAGACAGGTTCATGCCTTGACACTGCCACGGGTTTTCCGGAGCAGATACGGCTTACATACCGCCTTACCTCCTCTATCCTCTCAGAGGAAAGACCGTCTGTTTTGGTCAAAACAGCCAGATCAGCTCTCGACGCCGCGCTTACAGGTTCTCTCAAATTGCCGGCCGGCACCATACGGCCCGAACCGAAAATGTTTCTCGCGTCTACCAGAAGTATGTTCAGATCCCTTCTTATCCTTCTGTGCTGGAACCCGTCATCCAGTACGGCCACATCCCTGCCGTCGGAGAAAGCCATAAAAGCGCTTTTAAGCCTGTCCTGCCCGGTATATACGGGCACTTCAGCAAGTTCATCCTTAAGCATTCTGCACTCATCCCTGCCGTACCCGCGTGTAAGAACGGCCGGTTTTTTTCCGAAAGAGGTCAAAAGACCGGCTATCAGCATGACCATTGGTGTTTTTCCCGTACCTCCGAGAGTAATGTTCCCAACGCTTATCACGGGTATGGGAGCGGCATGCACTTTTCTTATCCCGGAATCATAACCTAACCACACCAATTTCACTCCGGCGGCGTACACGAAGGAAAGCAGTACTAATATCCGCTCCATAAATACCGGCATTTTTCCGTTCCGCCCGCCGGGTATCAGGGGCGCCAGGTACGTCAGTAACAATTCGTTCCCTCCACCGTACATTTTTTCTCGCCCGCTAAACAGTGCTTTATAACCTCCACGGTCTTGTACACAGCCCCGGAATTTTTTTCTATCACCGCTTTCACCTTTCTCTCAAGGGCGAGGCGTTTCTCTTCATCGAGCAAAAGCTCTTTCATGACGCTTCCCAGACACACAAGATTTTCCGCCATAACAGCGGCCCCACTCTCAATAAAACTATCCGCCACTTCGCGAAAATTTGTCATATGTGTCCCGAAAACAACGGCTTTGCCCCACCTGGCGGCTTCAATGGGGTTCTGCCCGCCCTTTTTGACCAGACTTCCTCCTATAAAAACAACCGTTGCCAGACTGTAAATATCCTTGAGATGGCCTATAGTGTCCACTATCATAACATCCGCTCTTTCCGACCCGGTTGTTCCCGCCCCCGAAAAGTCCGAAAAGAAACAACATTTTAACCCGGCTTTTTCTACATATATCCGGATGGCATCCTTTCTTTCTATATGCCTGGGAGCGATTATAAGTTTTACGCCTCCCGAAAGTGAGGAGCGCATCTTTACGAACTCATCAATTATCCCGCTTTCTTCAGGAAAGTGAGTACTACCGGCCACGATGACCTTCTTCCCCTCCGTAAAAATACATCCGATTCTTTCAACTTCGGCATCGTGTGCCGGCGAAAACGATGTGTCGAATTTTATATTGCCTGTAACCCTGGTCTTTTCCTCCCCGCACCCGAGAGCTTTCATTTTTTCGGCATCACGCTGTGTCTGCGCGCATACGGCAGAGAAACATCCGAATATTTTTTTTGTTATGTACCCAATTTTTTTGTATCTTCCAAAAGACCTGTCCGATATCCTTCCGTTCGCCAGGATAACCGGTATCCCCCGGGCAGAAGCCTGCTCTATCATGTTGGGCCAAAGCTCAGTCTCTACCATTACATAAGCTGACGGGTCTATCTGATCGAGCGCCCTTTTAACCACCCAGCTCAGATCTACCGGATAATAAAAAACCCCGTCAACGTTCTTTGACGCTTTCCGTATCATTTCGTTTCCGGTCGGGGTCGTTGTGGATATCACAACCGGTAATCCGGGAATTTCTTTCTTCAGTATCTCACATATCCTTGCCGCTACAAGAGCCTCTCCCACGCTTACCGCGTGTATCCACAGAGGTTTTTTAAAATCGGAAATTTCAGAAGGCAGCCTGGCGAATTTCTGAGAAAATCCGGAATGGAATTTACCCTTAACAGCCATCACGGGAACATAAAAGACGGCAAAAACACAAAAAAATATGTTATAGAGAAATCTCATATTATTACCTGTATCGTCATCCGCGTTAAGCTCTGGGATGCGCCGCGAAATATATCTCTTTTATACGCTGGTCCCCCATATGCGTATATATCTGGGTGGTCGAAAGGTTCTTGTGGCCCAAAAGTTCCTGAACACTTCTAAGATCAGCCCCGTTGTTCAATAAATGTGTCGCGAACGAATGTCTTACGGAATGCGGCGAAACCTTCTGAAGCATACTGATCTTTCCGACATACTTATCTATCATCCGCCTTACACCCCTGTCCGACAACCTTGTTCCGTTCTTATTCAAAAAAACGGCTCCGCCGCCTTTCGGAGAAAATCTCTTATTCTCCAAGTATTCCCTTAATGCCCTCTGGGCCGCTCCTCCCAGGAGAGCGATTCTTTCTTTTCTGCCTTTACCCCTGAGTTTTACCACTCCTCCTATAAGATCTATATCTCCCGTGTTAATGCCCACAAGTTCGCTTACCCTTGCCCCCGTGGAATACAAGACTTCCAGCATGGCCCTGTCCCTGAGCCCCGAAATCGTGCTTTTCAGAGGCGCTGTCACAAGGGCGGTAACCTCGGAAATGTCCATGAAAACCGGAAGTTTTTTGTCCAGTTTCGGAGTAAAAACACTTTGGGCGGGATTGGTCCTTATATATTTCTCCTTAACCAGGAACTTAAAGAACGACCTTATAGCCGCCAGTTTCCTTACCGCGGTCCTTTTGGAATTTTTTCTGTTTTTTAGCTCCGCCAGGAATCTCCGTATATCCAGATGCCCGATATCTCCGGGAGGAGGCGAACCCAAAAAACACAAAAGATCCTCAATATCCCTCCGGTAATTGGTCACGGTGTGATGCGAGGAATTCTTTTCTATTTCCATGTATTTGAGAAATTTCTCAAGAAACCTGTCCACGTCGGTCATCCCTCTTCAACTTTGCCCTCGTCACCGGGCCCCTCGCTATCCCCCGAGGGCAGCTTCCTTGAAGTGTACGTACATCTGGGAAAATTACTGCACCCGTAAAACGCGCCTCTTCTGGATTTTCTTTCCACCAGTTCACCGTCACATTCCGTTTCCGGGCACTTAACTCCCGTGGTTATGGACTTCGAGTTCCTGCATTCGGGAAACCCCGAACAGCTTATGAACCGCCCTCTTCTCCCCCACTTTATGACCATGGGCCTGCCGCACAAAGAACAGACTTCATCGGTAGCTTCTACTTCTTTTTTCATATCGCTCATTTTGCTCTTAGCTTCTTCAACAGTACGGGAAAATGGGCCGTAAAAATCCCTAAGCACCTTTTTCCAGTCTTCCCTTCCGTCTTCTATCCCGTCCAGCTCATTTTCCATCTTGGCGGTGAATTCGGGATCCACAACTTCCGGGAAATTATCCACCAGAAGACCGTTTACAAGAACGCCAAGTTCCGTAGGAGCCAGGCTTTTCTGTAAACGCTTGATATAGTGCCTGTCTGTAATGGTCCTTATTATAGGCGCGTAAGTGGACGGCCGGCCGATACCTTTTTCCTCCAGCTCCTTTACAAGAGAAGCATCGGTGTACCTCGGTAGAGGTTTTGTGAAATGCTGGCCGGGAACAAGTTTGACAAGATCCACTTCTTCGCCCTTCACAAGGTCGGGGATCTTATTTATACCCCCCTCTTCCGCTATATTCCCGCCATAAACTCTCAGATGTCCGTCAAAAATAAGTTTCGCGCCGCCGGAATGCAGATCATATTCTCCCGCTTTGATCCCCACAGCAAGAACAGAATAAAGAGCATTTGTCATTTGGCTGGCCAGAAAACGGTTCCATATAAGTGTATAGAGCTTTGCTTCATCCTCTGAGAGGAATGAGGCCACCTGCTCCGGTTCTCTCAAGGGAAGCGTGGGCCTTATAGCCTCATGGGCTTCCTGCGACCGTTTCCCGGATTTGTAGACAGGTATCTTTTCGGGCAGGTAGTTATCCCCGTACTTTTCAGATATGAATTTCCTGGCTTCCGTGGAAGCGTCATCTGCTATCCTCACCGAATCCGTCCGCATGTATGTTATTAGACCTACACTCCCTTCTGCGCCTATTTCCACACCTTCATAAAGACGCTGAGCCACCCTCATTGTCTTAGAAGCCGGAAAGTTAATTTTATTGAAGGCTTCCTGCTGCAGGATAGACGTCGTATAAGGAGATCTCGGATGGCTTTTCTTTTCTTTGCGGAACACATCTTTTACCACATACCTTTCTTTCTCAAGGTCCGATATCATTCGCTCGGCTTCCCGGACATCCTTAATATGTACCTTCTCCCCCCTGTACTTGGTAAGTTTGGATGTGAACTCGCCTGAATTTACGTCATTGTCCTTTTTCTTGAGAAGAGCCTCTATGCTCCAGTATTCCTTGGATGTGAAATTCTTTATTGCCTCTTCCCTGTCTACGATAAGCCTGACCGCCACAGATTGCACCCTGCCCGCGGATAGCCCTCTTGTGACCTTGCCCCATAAAAGAGGACTTATCAGATAGCCCACGATCCGGTCAAGTATCCGCCTGGCCTGCTGGGCGTTTATTTTGCTCATATCAAGTTCTCTCGGGCTGGAAAAAGCTTCCTTAACGGCCTTGGCTGTTATCTCGTCAAAACTTACACGCAGGAAATCCACTGAATCCAGTTTTTTTTCAAGCTGGTTTTTTATATGCCAGCATATGGCCTCTCCTTCCCTGTCCGGGTCGGCCGCAAGATACACAGCCTGGCAGGGCGCCGCTTCTTTCTTTATGGCGGTAAGATACTTGGACCTTCCCCGCATTACTATGTATTCGGGGGAAAAATCGTTATCAAAATCTATTCCCATTCTGGAAGCGGGAAGATCCACAATATGCCCCATGCTCGCCATTACTTTATAATCACGGCCAAGTATCTTGTTTATGGTCTTGGATTTTGCCGGCGATTCCACTATAACAAGAAATTTCTGTTTCTTCTGCTTCTTCCTGCCGCCGATTTTCTTTTTAGCCATTCTCCGTCTCCTTGGGAGCTTTTGAAATTTTTGTGACCTCGAACACACTCTCCATTCCTGTTATTCCGCGTCTCATATCATGGAACGCTCGTACATGGCACCGGGACAGGCCTTGATCATACCTTTAAGCTCCAAAGATAAAAGGACCCCGTGGATCTCGCCTGAGGCGAACCCCGAGTGAACCCTTATTTCGTCTATATGCGCTCTACCTTTCTCCGGGATGGCTTCCAGCACTTTCCCATGGCCATCCGAAATATCTTTTTCGATCATGAGATTCCTCTCCGTAGCCCCTGAGGGGATCTCATCAAGTATGTCTTTCGCCGAAAGTACAAGCTTAGCTCCGTTCTGTATAAGTAAATTCGTCCCCGAAGACGTTATACTGCCTATCGGACCGGGAACGGCGAAAACCTCTTTTCCCTGTTCAAGCGCGAAATCAGCCGTTATAAGCGCTCCGCTTTTTTTTGCGGCCTCAACTACGACCACCCCGAATGACATGCCGCTTATAAGTCTATTGCGCCTTGGGAATGTGAAGTTGGACGGCCGGGTATAACAGGGGAACTCTGTCATTACGGCGCCGCGACGGCATATCTCCCGCGCCAGTTTTTCCGAACCCTCGGGATAAAAGTATTTAAAACCCGTACCCATTACGGCGACTGTACGGCCGTTCGCCTTTAACGCCCCCCTGTGCGCGGCGGAATCTACACCGCTTGCCATCCCGCTTACTACAATTACGCCTTCACTGGCGAGGCTTTCCGACAATTCCTCGGCCGAACGCATTCCGTAAAGAGAACATCGCCTTGAACCCACAACAGCCGCACAAACATCCTTATCTCTCGGCAAAACTCCTTTGTAGTAGAGTACCGGCGGAGGATCATAGATGTTACGGAGATTTTCGGGATAATCTTCATCTACAAGGCTCAGGACGTTTATATTTTCTTTTTCAATATACCCTATTTCTCTTTTATATTGATCCGACTCCCTGGAAAAGCGTATCTTTTCCGCCGCTCTTAAAGGAGCGCGGGATATCTCAATTATTTCATTCTCATTCATGGAAAATATCGCGGATACGCTTCCGGAATGTTCGAGAAGTTTTTTTATCCTTAAGGGTCCCAGCCCGTCTATGAGATTAAGCGCTATCAGGTCTGAACATTCGCGGCTCTTTATATTCATTCCGTCCCGCCTTCTTTTCGTATCATGGCCAAAAATATATCCGTAAGGCTCGGGTCAAGCTTATGGCCTTTTTCATATTCCATTATTGCCACAGCTTCCTCCCGGGAAAAAGCCTCACGGTAAGGCCTGGCAGCCGTAAGGGCCTCATATATGTCCGCGACGCTCAATATCCTTGCCTCAAGAGGTATGGACTCTCCCGATATCCCTTCGGGGTACCCTCTGCCGTCATAGTTCTCATGATGCCCGGACATTATCGAGACTATATCTTTGAGGAGATATATTCTCGAGAGAAGATCGGCCCCCCATACGATATGTTTTTTAATGTGTTCGAACTCTTCAGTGGTAAGTTTGCCTTTTTTGAAAAGCACTGCGGGGTTCACAGCCAGTTTTCCCAGATCGTGAAGGAGAGACGCCGTTTTTAGGTTTTCCATTCTCCGGACGCCGAGACCCACTTCCCGGCCAAGCCTTTCGGCAAAGATCATAGACCTCAGAGCATGCTTGGCCGTATCGGGATCACACTTTTCCGAGGCGTCAAAAAGAAGCCGCGCGAGTTCTGTCCGCACCTCTTTGATCTTTCGTTCGTCAATAACGTGTTCTCCTGATCTTTTCCTCATGTCTTTTTCGGTCTCAACGCCCATTAAAAAGTACATCTTTTCCACGTCATGGTTCGATAAGGAGAGAGCCGTCCAAAGCACCCTGGCATCCTCGCTTTTGCCGCGTATCACCGAGACATCGAACTGCAATAATTTTTCATCTTCTTTAAGAACGGTAAGAAGTCCTCGCACCGCCTTTTTTTTACCGTCGGGAATAATAAGGTCCACCCAGTCCGCCCCGGAAATATCTTCGGCCCTGAGTGAGAAGAATTCAAGGAATCTCCGGCTGACATGTTTTATTCGGCCTTTCTGGTCTGTAACAATAGATGGAGCGTCTATATTGCTGAGGATCTTGTCAAAGAACAGTTCAAACAGGACTATTTTCGCGTTAGCCGTTCTGTCATCTGAAGTTTCACATCGCCTGGATATCATCCAGCATCCTCCTGATCTCGTCGGCAACCTCATCGGGACAAAGGCCGGTCGTATCTATATGGAAATCCGACTCTAAATAACAACTTTTTCTTTTTTCGAGAAGCTCCTCTATTTTTTTAACAGGGTCTTTCACATTAAGAAGCGGCCTGTCCGAAGAGCTCCCCACCCTTTTTAATATCGCTTCAGGACTTGCCCACAAACAGAACACCGTCCCCGATGCTTTAAGATTTTTAAGATTTTCCCGGTCAATAACGGCTCCGCCGCCGCAATCTATTATCCGGCATCCCTGTTCTGAGCTTAGCTCTTTTATTATTTCCCGTTCCAGATTTCTGAAATAAGTTTCCCCCTTCACCCGAAATATCTCGTTTATGGTCTTCTTTTCGCGGCTTTCAATGGTTTTGTCAACGCTTACATGCGGCATCGACATTTTTACAGATAGCTCCTTCGCCACCGCCGTCTTGCCTGTTCCCATAAAACCCGTTAAAACTATGTTTTTCATGATCAATAAGAAGATCCCGGTTCTCCCGCCCCGGCACCCTTATCTTTTACATCCTCTTGAGAGCCTTGAGATATCCCATATAATTACGTTTTATCTCCGTGACGGAATCAGACCCGAATTTTTCCATAAAAGCCGAAGCTATTTCAACGGCCGCAACGGCTTCGGCGACGACAGCGCAGGCAGGAACAGCGCAGACATCGGATCTTTCCCGGGAAGCTTTGCTCGGCTTTTTCGTCCTTAAATTAACAGTGTCAAGCGGAGAAGAAAGAGTGGCAATGGGTTTCATGAATCCTCTCACCCTTACTTCCTCGCCGTTCGTAACCCCGCCTTCTATCCCTCCGGCATTATTGGATGGTCTTGAAAAAGACTTTTCCCGTTTGCCATAGACAATAGTATCATGCAAAGCCGATCCGGGCAGGCCTGAGCCTTCAATGCCGTTTCCTATGGATACCGCTTTTACCGCAGGTATGGACATTATTGCCCTGGCCAGCGCGGAATCTATCCGCCGGTCCCATTGAACATAACTTCCCAACCCCGGCGGGATCTTTGAGATAATAACCTCGAAAGAACCTCCCAAAGTATCGCCTTCAGAGGCGGCGCGGTCTATCTCAAGGCACATCAATTTTTCGGCCTTGGGATCAGCGCAGTTAAGTTTTCCAAAACCGGCGGTTCTTTTCTGTATCTCATTGAAAGATAATCTGCCGGACCCGGCCTCAACTTTTCCTACGGACATAACATGGCTTAAGACCTTTATCCCGAATTCCCTGAGAAAAACCCTGGCTACCGCCCCGCAGGCTACGCGGGAAGCTGTCTCCCTGGCACTCGCCCTCTCAAGCACATCCCTGGCATCCGTAAGCGAATATTTCATTACCCCCGCAAGATCGGCATGTCCGGGGCGGGGGTCAAGAACATCCGGCAGGGAATCAATTTTAAAGTCACGGTTCTGTATGAAAATCCCCACCGGGCTGCCTATGGTCCTTCCTTTTCTGCAGCCAGATATTATCTCGGCTCTGTCCGACTCTATGGACATTCTCTTTCCGCGGCCATACCCCTTCATCCTTCTTTTAAGCTCGCTGTCGATATCCCCCGGAGTCAGTTTAAGCCCCGCCGGAACACCCTCTACCAGAGCCAAAAGGCCTTTACCGTGGGACTCTCCCGCCGTCATATACCTGAGCATTTATGCCTCCCGTGATTTACCTTTCCAGAAAAACCGCGTTACAGCGGCAGCAAATAAGATATTATATCTTTACCCCACAAAAGACTTATTACTGAAGCTATGGCCAAATAAGGGCCATACGGTATAACTTCGCTCTTAAACTTTATTCTCATAAAGATCCCTACGCCGGCACCAAAAAAAGGAGCCAGGAAAAACGCAATTATCACCAATTGCCACCCTAAAAAGGCGCCTGCCATGGCCATAAGCTTTACATCGCCTCCTCCAAGCGCCTCGCGGCGGAATATCATTTCTCCGAAAAATCCCATAAGGAACATTACTCCTCCACCCGCAAGTACTCCAAGCAAAGAATCAAAGAAAGCGGCAAGACGGCTATCTTTAGCTCCGGGGTTAAGCGCCGTAACAAGAACTATCCCGACCAGAATACCGGGCAATGTTATGATATCCGGTAATTCCTGCGTTTCTATATCTATGAAAGATAACGCTATAAGCGAAAGAACGAACAGCCAATATATAAAGAAAACAGGCCATCGGTCAAAAAATAACAAAAGAACTACCCCGCTCAACCCGGAAATAAGCTCTACCGCAGGATATCTGAGGGGTATCTTCCTTAAGCAATCGCGGCATTTTCCCAGCAATAACACATAACTTAGTATGGGTACATTGTCAAACCATCTTACGGGCCTTTCGCAAAACGGGCAATGCGAAGGAGGAGAAACTATAGACTTTCCCAGGGGAACCCTATACACGCAGACGTTCAGGAAGCTCCCCAGAACGGCTCCGCAAATAAATACTACGAAATATTCCATCCGTATTGTTCCTTGATTGTAGCCGGCAAAGAAGACCGCATTACCGATTTTATCTCACAAAGATCATATTCTTCCCGGGTCCATATCATAAAAGAAAGTGCTGCCTGGTTGACGAGCATTCCAAGCCCGCCGGATGCCGGCAAACCTTTCTTTTTCCAGGAACTTATCATTTCGGTCTCTCTGGCATAAACAAGATCGTAAAGAGCCGCCCTTCCTCCGGGACATCCTCCGGGAAGAGGCAGCGGGTCCCCCTCTTTAGTCCCGAGAGGCGTGGCATTTACCACAAGATCACATTCCGAAGCCCTCATTATCAGATCATCGTCACCGGCCGTTACGGCATAACTATCGCCGAAACAGGAAATGAGATCGTTCAAAAGAGCCTGTTTTTTATCATTGTCGATGTCGTATACAAATATCTTTCCCGGCTTAAGATCCCGGCTAAGCAGATAAAAGGAAACTGCCCTGCCCGCTCCTCCGGCGCCCAGCAAAAGGACATTTTTCCCGGACAGCTTTTCTAAAGACAGCTCAAGATCATCTTTCAAGCTTTCGGCAAATCCCGGACCGTCGGTGTTAAACCCTTCAAGGCGGCCGGGATCAGATCTGATAGTGTTAACCGCCCCGATCTTCCTGGCGCCTTCCTCAACAAGGTTTGACCCGCTTTCCAGCATTATTTCCATCACGTCCGCTTTATACGGCACAGTAATGTTAAGTCCCGAAATCTCGCGGGCATTCACTCCTTCCACAAACTCCCGGAGATGCGATGGCTTTACGTCAAAAATAACATACTCAGCGTTTATACCGAAATGTCCGAAAGCCGAATTATGCATACAAGGAGAAAGGGAATAACTTATGTTGCTCCCCAAAAGCCCGTAGACTCTTTTTTCTTTTGTAGCCTCCATCGGCATCAAGCCTTTCCGGACAGGCTTTGTCGGGAAGCAGAACCCTTCCGGGCGTTTTTGTTTTTACCAAAAACAACACTGCCGCGGTTTATAGCTCCGATATAAGCCCGAAGGCTTGCTTCTATAACATCAGTGCTGGTCCCTCTCCCGATAACCATCCGGCCGTTAAATTCAAGTTTTACGCTTGCCTCGCCAAGAGCGTCCTTGCCGCTCGTAACAGCTCCCACCTTATAATCCACAAGTTTACATTTCTCTTTAGTGGCTTTCTCTATGGCCTTGAAACACGCGTCTATGGGGCCGTCCCCGCCGGCCGAAGCGCCTACCTCTTTCCCGCCATGTTCAAGCCTTACTTTCGCGACAGGCTTAAGCTTCTTCCCGCTTGTTACTTCAAAATCGACAAGTTTGTATTTCTCTTCCACAGCGTCGAGCCCTTCTTCGATTATTGACGCGAGATCTTCGTCATAGATCTTCTGCTTTTTATCCGCAAGAGCCTTGAACCTCATGAAAGCCCCGTCTATTTCTTCATCGGACAGGGAGAAACCGAGTTTTTTGATCCTGTCGGAAAAAGCGTGGCGTCCGGAAAGTTTGCCAAGAACTATCTTACTTCCCTCAAAGCCTACATCCTGCGGTCTTATTATCTCGTAGGTGACCCTCTTCTTCAAAACACCATCCTGATGTATCCCCGATTCATGACAAAAGGCGTTCTCACCTATTATGGATTTATTAGGCTGTACAGGTATCCCGGTAAGCTTGCTTACAAGCCTGCTCGTCCTGTAAAGCTCCCTGGTATTTATTCCCGTCGATATCCCCTTAAAAATATCCTTTCTCATTCTGATGGCCATTACTATTTCTTCAAGCGCCGCGTTCCCGGCTCTTTCCCCCAACCCGTTTATGGTACATTCCACCTGCCGGGCGCCGTTAAGTACGGCTGAAAGAGAATTACTCACTCCAAGCCCCAGGTCATTATGACAGTGTACGCTTATAACGGCCCTATCTATGTTCGGCACATTTTCTTTTAAATGTTTTATGGTCTCTCCAAACTCCACCGGTACGGCATACCCTACGGTATCGGGGATGTTAACGGTACCCGCTCCCGCTTTTATCACTTCTTCCACCACTCTGGACAAAAAATCCAGTTCCGTCCTCGAAGCGTCTTCCGGGGAAAACTCAACATCGGAGCATTTTTTCCTGGCATATTTCACCGCTTCGACCGCCGTCTCCAATATCTCTTGTTCGGCCTTCTTGAGCTTATACTTCATATGTATCTTGGAAGTGGCCAGGAAAACATGTATTCTCGCCCTTTTAGCTTTTTTCAGAGCTTCAGCCGCATCGTCTATATCTTTTTTTGTAGCGCGGGCAAGCCCGCATACAACACATTTCTTTATGTGTTTTGAGACCGTCTTTACCGCTTCCAGATCTCCGGGGCTTGTCCTGGGAAAACCCGCCTCTATTACATCCACTCCCAGATGCTCGAGCTGCAGAGCTATCTTAAGCTTCCCGTTAACGTTCAAACTTGCTCCCGGTGTCTGCTCCCCATCCCTGAGAGTGGTGTCAAAAATGCTTATTTTTCCGTGTTTCATGGCTTTCCTCACCGTATACGGTTATTCCATCCACGGCATCATGCCGCGAAGTTCCTCTCCCACCTTTTCTATCTTGTGCTGTTTTTCCTGTTCGGTTATCCTGTTATAATTCGGGCGCCCGTCGCGGTTTTCTTTTATCCACTCTTCGGCAAAACTTCCCGATTGCACTTCCTGCAATATTTTTTTCATTTCCGCCCTCGTATCGGCGTTTATAACCCTTTTACCCCTTGTTATGTCGCCGTACTCCGCGGTATCCGAAACTCTTTTCCTCATTCCGGATATGCCGTACTTATAGACCAGGTCCGTTATCAGCTTGAGTTCGTGAAGGCATTCAAAATAGGCTATCTCGGGCTGATATCCCGCTTCAACCAGCGTATCGAACCCCGCTTTTATAAGCTCGGAAGCTCCCCCGCAAAGCACAGCCTGTTCTCCGAAAAGGTCCGTTTCCGTCTCTTCTTTAAATGTGGTTTCGATAACACCCGCCCTTGTGCCCCCTATGGCCTTAGCGTAAGCCAGAGCTTTCTGCCGGGCATTACCCGTGGCATCCTGATGTACCGCTACGATACACGGAACGCCTTTTCCCTGTTCATACATCTCCCTGACAAGCGCTCCCGGCCCCTTAGGCGCCACCATAAAAACATCCACGTTCTCCGGAGGCAGTATCTGTTTGAAATGGATATTAAAACCATGCGAAAAAGCAAGCGCGCTTGAAGGTTTAAGGTTTTTTTCGATGCATTTTTTATAAACATCGGCCTGCACATGGTCCTGAGTAAGTATCTGGACGATATCCGCCTCTTTAGCGGCCTCTTCCGCCCCCATAACGGCAAAACCGTCTTTAACGGCCTGGTCATAGTTCGGGGTGCCCTTAAGTTCGCTCACCAGGACATTTATGCCGCTATCCCTCAGATTAAGGGCCTGTCCCCTGCCCTGTATACCGTAACCGATTATAGCGACCTTAAGGCCCGCTATCACTTTAAGGTCCGCGTCTTTGTCATAATACATTTTAGCCATTTCAGTTCTCCTTTTTTGTTCTTTTTGAGAGTTTTGCAAAATGGACTTTCATTCCGTCGTTGCGAGGAACGAACGAAGTGAGCTACGAAGCCCTTCGTCTCGTGGGAACATATGAGGCTCAGGATTTCGGCAGACTTAGCATAGGGCCGAAGTAATCTCAATAAATACAATAAATTATAAGGTTGCTTCGGTCGCTTAGCTCCCTCGCAATGACGTGAAAAAGCTATTTTGCATAACTCTATTTCTGTTTTTTATGGTAGCGCTCTCCGATCAATTATCACATTGTATAGCTATTTTCCCGGTGCGCACTATCTCCGTTATTCCATAAGGCCGTAAAAGTTCTATAAGCGCCTTTATTCTGTGCTCGTCGCCTGACTCCTCTACGGTCACGGACCTTTTACCGATATCCACTATTTTCCCTCCGGTAGAATCGACTACCTGAACTATCTTTTCCCTGCTCTCAGTGCTGTCGGAACTCACTTTTATAAGAATGAGCTCTCGACCTACATATTCTCCCCCCGTAAGGTCGTATACCCTTATCACGTCTATAAGCTTGTTGAGCTGTTTTTTAACCTGCTCCAGTATCTGTTCATCGGCATCGACCACTATGGTCATCCTTGAAACCTCCGGATCTTCGGTCTCTCCGACAGCCAGAGAATCTATATTGAACCCCCTGGCCGAAAAAAGCCCGGAAATTCTCGCCAGAACGCCGAATTTATTCTCAACTAAAGCCGCTATAACAAATTTTGCCATGACATCTCCTGTTTTTTCCTTATAGCCGGACGGCCTCGCGGATACACGTCCTTTTCACCTGTTACCCTTAAGAAAGTCCGTGTATCATTCTGTCTATGGCCACTCCCGCGGGGACCATAGGATAAACATTCTCTTCTCTCTCGATGATGAAATCCATGATGACCGGCCCTTTCTCTTCCAAAGCTTTTTTGATAGCTCCATCGACTTCCTTTTTCTCGGTAACCCTTATCCCCATAGCTCCGTAACTTTCCGCAAGCTTGACAAAATCGGGGCAATATCTGCTTATGTCCTCCGAAAGGCACACATACGCGTACTTCTTCTTGTAAAAAAGTTCCTGCCACTGTCTCACCATACCCAGCCATCCGTTGTTCAGGATAGCTATTTTAACGGGTATCTTCTCGAGAACGGCGGTAGCCATCTCCTGTATATTCATCTGTATGCTCCCGTCCCCCGCGATATCAAAAACTATGGCGTCCGGACATCCCACCTGGGCCCCTATCGCCGCGGGAAAACCATACCCCATTGTCCCGAGCCCGCCGCTGGATAACCATGTCCGGGGTTTTGTATATGTGTAGAATTGCGCGGCCCACATCTGGTTCTGTCCCACCTCTGTACTTATTATCACTTTCTTGTCCCTGATGATATCGCATATCCTTTCAACAACATACTGCGGCCTCAACTTATCGTCTTTCTTATAGGTCAGGGGAAGTTTTTTCTTCCATTCGTTTATCCTGCCATGCCACAGCGCATATTCCTTCACATCAACCATCGTTATAAGCTCTTTTAAAACTTCTTTAGCATCGCCTATAACCGGTATGTCAACCCGTACATTTTTACCCACACTTGACGGGTCCACATCTATATGCGCTATTGTGGCCTCCGGAGCAAAATGATCTATCCTTCCCGTGACCCTGTCGTCAAAACGCGCGCCTACCGCTATTATGAGGTCGGCGTTCTGCACCGCGTTATTGGCATAAGCCGTTCCGTGCATTCCAAGCATGCCTAAACTCAGAGGGTCGTCCTCCGGAAAAGCCCCCAGCCCCATCATTGTCGTGGTAACCGGAATATTGGCCTTTCTGGCAAGTTCAGTGAGCTCTTTTGCCGCCTCTGAAAGCACAACTCCTCCGCCCACATAGAGCAGCGGCCTTTCACTTTTTTCTATGGCCTTGACTATCCTTTTTATCTGTCCCAAATGCCCTTTTACAACTGGATTATAACTCCTCATATCAACTATTTTAGGGTATTTGAACTCCGTCTCATGCATCTGAACATCGACCGGAAGATCTATTAATACAGGCCCCGGCCTTCCGGTGCGGGCTATATGGAAGGCCTCTTTAACCGTACGGGCTATATCCTTAACGTCCTTTATCAGGTAATTGTGTTTGGTAATAGAACGTGTTATCCCTACTATGTCGGCTTCCTGAAAAGCATCATTACCAATTAGAACAGACTTGACCTGCCCGGTTATGGCAACCATGGGAATAGAATCCATATGGGCCGTAGCGATCCCCGTAACAAGATTCGTGGCCCCCGGTCCCGAAGTGGCCATACACACCCCGACCTTCCCCGTCGCCCTGGCATAACCGTCAGCCGCATGAGCAGCGCCCTGTTCATGCCTCGTTAAATGAAATGTTATGCTTTTTTCGTCATAAAGAGCGTCGTAAAGAGGAAGAACAGATCCCCCGGGATACCCGAAAATATGTTCAACTCCTTCTTCACAAAGACATTTAACCAGAATTTCCGAACCCTTAAATTTTGCCATTTTCACCCGCCGTTATAATAGTAATACGCTCATAATGCCTAATACTCTCAGTCCAAAAACAAAATCCAGTATATCACAAAGCCCTCCCTTGTCAACAACCCTCCCAAAAGGGGTCAAGTCTTAATATTTAATATTTAAGTTTTGTTTGACGGTCTTTGCCAGCAACTCAATTTCTTCTATAAACTCTTTGCTATTTTCCGCCATCAGTCTGGATTGGCTGCAATAATTTGATATTAAAGCAAAAGAGGCCCCATCCAGCGCATCGCATATGTTCCTGCATGGGATATGCAGATATTCGCGGCACATATACACGAATTTTCTTCTCTTCTTTACCATCTCTCTTTCTTTTGATATACCAAAAACACTTTTATCCCAACCTTCAAGTTTTTCCACCAAAAGATCCGCTACAGCATCAGCTGATACAGGTGTCTCCGCCTCTTTACATTGGGGCACTTCCCGAACTTCTATATCTTTTCCTCTGATCAACTCCCCGATCTTTTTCTTAAACTCTTTCCCCCCGAGTAGTGCCGGCCACTTCACTCTTTCCAACATATTTTCCAGATCTTCGGGAACTTCCTGTTGCACGAACGCATCCATTTTCTGCCTTGAACTTTTCTCATATTTACCGAATTTGCTTAATGCTATGTCTTTCGTTAACCATTCCGGACCCTCCTCGCTTAGCATATAACTCCTGTGGCTCGTCCATTTATGGTCGATTATTCTCTCCACGATCTTCGCCTTTAAAGGATTTCTGTGTATATATCTTATCAATTCCTGGAAATATGTATCCTCTTCTATCACAATTGATTTAAACCTGCCTTTAAAAAGGCTGCCTTCATATCTGTAGCGTTTATTGATCTTCTGTGTATAGACACCGTTGAGATGTCTCATAGCTCTTGATAAATTGGCGTTTGGGGTTCGGATGAGAAGATGGTAGTGATTCGGCATCAGGGAATAAGCATGTACTTCTATCCGGAACAATCTCACACATTCCCCGAGAACTTTCAAAAATAACCTATAGTCAGGGTCAGATTGGAAGATCTTTTCTCGTCTTCTGCCCCGGTTCATAACATGATACCATGCCCCAGGATATTCTATTCGTAAAGGCCTTGCCATAAAACAATTGTATCACAGCACTCAGTTTTGTAAAACTAAAATATTAAGACTTGACCCCTTTAGTGACTCTGGGGACTCTGTCGGTTATTTGGGAGAGAATTTCGTAGGGTATTGTTCCTGAAAGTTTTGCTATGTTCTCTATTTGTATCTCTTTTCCCTGCTGTTCGCCTATCAGGACAACTTCATCTCCGGCTTTTACTCCGGGGACATCTCCTACATCGAGAAGTGTCTGGTCCATAGTTACCATCCCTACCACTCTTACATATTTTCCCCTGACCAATGCCTCTGCCTTGTTAGAAAGTATCCTTCCGTAACCGTCGGCATATCCTATGGGGATGGTAGCTATTTTGGTATCTTTCTGTGTAATGTAAGTCCGGCCGTAGCTTATGGACCTGCCCGGAGGAACATCCTTAAGATAAACTATTTTGGTCTTAAGGCTCATTACCGGCTTAAGCCCTATTTTCCCCGCCATATTTCTTTTCGGGCATACGCCGTACAAAAGTATGCCCGGCCGCGCGAGATTGAAATGCGCCTCATCCCAGTCCAGAACAGCTACACTATTGGCGGCATGCGCGTATTCTATCCTGATATTTTCCAACTCTAAATCTCTCCTTACTTTGTCAAAACATGAAAGCTGCATTTTTGTGAACATCTTGTCTCTTGCCGCGGAAGAAAAATGGGTATAAATTCCTTCAACGTCTATTTGCCGGCAAGAATGCGCCTTTTTTATAAGGTCAAGCGCGTTCTCGTGCCAAACCCCTATACGGCCCATGCCGGTATCTATTTTTATGTGTATTTTCGGGCGGATACTTGCTTTAGAGGCAATGTCTACAAGACCTTCCAACAGTTCCCCGTCGCTTAAAGTGAGGGTTATGTTGTTCTTGACACAGACTTCGGCTTCCTCTTTCAGGACAGCACCCATAACAAGGATCGCGACATTCAGGCCTTTTTCTCTTATTTTCAGGGCTTCATCAACGGTAGCTACTCCCAGATAGTCTATTCCGCCTTCCACAAGAGATCTGCTGACGGCCGAAAGCCCATGACCGTATGCATTGGCCTTTACAACGGCCATTATCTTGACCTTCTCCCCGAGAAGGCATTTGATAACGCCGAGATTATGCCTCAAGGCGGAGAGGTCGATTTCGGCCCATGTGGGCCTGTAATTTTTTGATGTCATATTTCTCCAGTTGCCGTCGGCCGGAGCATTAAGACCTGTCACCGTTTTACTTTTTCAGAATATTACATTCCTTGGAATATAGATACATCGGTTCCAGATCTCCGGCCGGGATCTCCGCCTCGGACGAAAGGCGTAGAGCTGTCCTGCCTATATCCACCGCTCTGGGAAACCAGTCAACATTATCCATTATCCGGGCCATAGGCCACTTCTGTAATTCACTTCTGTATTTGTCTATAGCGCTTCCGAAAACCACCGCTTCCTCTGTTATTTTATCTTTGATGCTCTCTACATTGCAAAGCATATATTCTGTCCTCTTTTCCGGCCCCCCGACGCGGCTTCTTTCATACACACATGCGTACACCTTTCCCTTGTGCGCGTCAAGAACAGGGACTATAAGTTCTTTGCCTTCCGGAGCGCGCATGGCTATGGCGTCAAGCGAAGAAACGGCTACAATCCGGGGACGTATTACCAAAGACAGCCCCTTGACCGTGGAAACACCTATTCGAAGCCCCGTGAAAGATCCTGGCCCCACTCCTATCGCGAGAAGCTCGATATCATGAATGCTCCACCCGGCTTTTTCAAGAATGTCTTTTATCCTCGGAACAAGTATTTCACTGTGTTTTATTCCGGCCCTCTCATGTATCTCAGCGGCCACATCGCCGTTATCGAGGCATGCCAGACTTAAAAACTCTGTTGATGTGTCGAAAGCAAGTATTTTCATGCTGATCTCCGTGCCGATATGAATTTTTCTATGATATTCTCAGGACGTTCCCCAACAGCCCTGAAACTCACGATCCTTTCGTCGTCTTTACCGTAACAGATAGTCACCTCAATATATTCATCCGGAAGTATATCGGATATATTATCGGCCCATTCCACGGCCGTTACCCCCTGGGCGTAAAAATACCTCTCATAGTCTATGGTCTCATTAAAAAGTCTACCGCAAAAACGGTAAACATCAAAATGATATAAAGGCACCTTTCCGTCATATTCCTTGACCGCTACAAAGGACGGGCTGTTCACATAATTGTACCCGTCGACCCCGAGGCCTTTTGCCAGGCCTTTCACAAAAACGGTCTTCCCCGCGCCAAGCTCGCCGATAAGAGCTATAAGGTCTCCTCCGGCCATCATTCCGGCAAAACTTTCCGCAAGTTCCATGGTCTCTTCACAGGACCTTGTGATAAATTCTATTTTTTCTTTCATAAAACATTCAACCTGATCTGCTGTTCCCAAAATGATCATAACAACGCATTTCAAGATCGGCCGTCCTGCCGGAAGATCTCATTATCTTGATCCCCTGTGAAGCGGCCGTAATTTTACCGATAACAAAGAAGCCCGGGAGGCTCGCGCCTTTACGCCGTGAAATAAGCTTTTCCGCTTTCTTTTTTTCCATTGTGAACAATAGCTCAAAACTTTCGCCATAGTGCATAGCATCTTCCATGGAAAGCCCGGCAGAAAGAGGTATGTCCTTTTCGAATAATATACACCCCGTTCCGCTTTCCATGCAGATCCTCCCCATATCCGAGGCTATCCCGTCGGAAACATCTATCATCGCGCCGGGCTTGTAATATTTTACCAAAAACCGCGACTCGGAAATTCTCGGAATAAAATCCAGATGCTCTTTTCTGCCGTTCCTGACAGGGCCAGTTATCAGAACAAGATCGCCTTCTCTGGCCCCGGAACGTGTCACAAGATCTTTTTTAAGAACCTTCCCTATTATTGAAACATCTATCACCAGCTTTTCCGACCTTACGGTATCTCCTCCGGCTAATTGTATCCCGTATTCCCCGGCTATGCCGGATATTCCCTTGTATATCTTAAGAGCATCGGACGCCTTCATCCCGTAAGGCATTCCTATGCTCACGGTAATATACATGGGACGCCCTCCCATAGCGGCAACATCGCTTATATTTACCGCCACGGATTTTCTTCCTATTCTTTCATACCCGTCCTTTATGCGAAAATGCGTTCCTTCAGTTATCATGTCGGAACCCCAGACAAAAAAAGTGTTTTTGTCTTTCTCCATAACGGCGCAATCGTCGCCTATTCCCAGGACCAGGTCTCCGGGAAGTTTTTTTGCGCTTATCTGTATTTTTTTTATAAACTCAAGTTCTTTCATTTTATTTTTACCCAAATCTGGGTTTAATTTTAGCGGCGGAAGGGCGTTCTATAACCCCAAACTCCGTTATTATGGCGGTTATGAGCTTCCGCGGGGTAACGTCAAAAGCCGGGTTAAGTACGGGCATATCCTTCAAAGTGATAGACTTACCCATAACCTTTCTCACCTCATCCCCGGGCCTTTCCTCGATAGGTATATGTTCTCCGCAGGGAATGGAAAGGTCAAAAGTCGAGGCAGGCGCCGCTATATAAAAAGGAATATCGTGATACTTCGCCGCGACCGCCAGAGAGTATGTTCCTATTTTGTTGGCCGTATCTCCATTTGCCGCTATCCTGTCGGCTCCGACTATTACCGCGTCTATCTTACCCTGCGACATAAGATATGCGGCCGCGTTATCGCATATAAGCGTCGCCGGAATACCGAGCGCGGAAAGCTCCCATGCCGTGAGCCTGGCCCCCTGGAGAACCGGTCTTGTTTCATCAACATAGACCATCTTTATTTTTTTCCCGGCTCTCGCTATAACTCCGAGAGCGGTGCCATACCCTCCTGTAGCAAGGGATCCCGCGTTGCAATGGGTAAGTATCCTCGCGCCTTTTTTAATAAGAACATTTCCGGCCTCGCCGATCGCGCGGCAGATAGCTTTATCTTCCTCAAGTATTTTCAGCGACTCGGCAAGAAGCCTGCCCAAAACGTCTTTCTTTGATCCAGCCTCGAGAGCGAGGCATGTATTTTCCATTCTCTCCAGCGCCCAGAAAAGATTACGGGCGGTGGGCCGGGAAGAGGCAAGATACGAGGATATTTTTTTCACTTCACGCTTGAGCCCTCTAAGATCACTTGCTTTACTTGCCGCCGCCCCGAGATAAACACCAAATGCTCCGGCTATGCCTATGGCGGGAGCTCCTCGTATTTTCATTTTGGATATCGCATCGAAAATATCATCCGCTTTTCGGCATTTGACATAGATAACTTTTCCGGGAAGAACCCTCTGGTCGAGTATCTCCACAACCCCATCGATAAACCTTATTGTATCGCGCCTCACTTCCATCCTTAACTCCCTCCTATATCCCTATCGCCCGCGTCATAAAAACCAATATTACCATTCCCACATTATGCATTACATGAACCGTTATCGGCACCAGCAAAGATCCTGTCTTCTCATAAAGATAAGTTAGAAGCACTCCGAGCGCCATTATGGGAAGGAACCCCACTAAATGCGAATGAAGCAGAGAAAATACGAACGAGGTACCCATTATAGCGGCGAATATGCCCCATTTTCCCCTGGCGGCGGGGTACAAAAAACCCCTGAAAAATATCTCTTCGGCAACGGGCCCGAAAATGGCGGCGAACATCGTGGATATCCAGAGCACGCTTGCCCTTTTTTCCAGGATAAAAACTTCCACTATGGGCTGAACCGGGGGCTCATATTTCGTCATGCTTACAAAGAAAAAAGTAAGTATCATAATACCGGCGAGAACAGGCAGTACGGCCGCGTATCCAATACCGGCCGTTAAAACCGCTTTTTTTACGCTTACCCTGGAAAGGCCTATTGCCGAGGCGCTCTGCCGATATTTCACAAAAACAAAATAGAATATGACCGTAATGCCGGCTATATTCATGAAAGCGGTATCCGTTACCATTCGAAAATTAACGTTCCGCAGTATGGGGAACCTCACAAAAAAGAACGTCTGAACAAAAGCAAAAACATATCCAGCGAAAATAAATATCAAGACGGCCCTGACAACGTCCGCAAGGTTCCATTTTGCTTTCTCCACGGGACAAAGGGAAATATCCATACTTTTCCCCCTGAAGCGCCGCGACAAAAGAACAAAGTCTATTATCAGGCCCAAGAAAATAACGAAAAGCATGGACAGATTCACCGCTCCAAGAAAAAAATAAAGCCGGGGGTTCTCTTCGGCCATAGCATCTATCCGCTCCTGCCTCGCTTTCAGATCATCCCGGCTGAACATTTTGATCTTTCCGGGCGAAGCGTCGGCATCTTCCTCCGGTAGTGAAGTTTCAGGAACATGTACGAATACTCTTACGGATCTTTTCCCCGCCCACTCCGAAAGAACAAGCGCGTTAAGAGCTATAAGAACAAAAAGAAGCGCGGCATATATCCTGTTACGCCTTAAAATATCCGAAAACCCGCCCAACGGACCTTTTCCCCCCTTCTATCCCACCTCATCCAAATATCTCAACCTGAACCCGGCGTTGAGAGATCCTCCTATCTTCCTGCAGGCCCTTACAGCCTCTTCCCCTATTGAGTCGATGCAGGTTATTTCCGTCTTGATCCCTCTCGAAACACACCCGGAGATAAAGTCCATTATCCCGGCATGCGCCTTTTCTCCGAAAACGGACGCGCACAGCCTGTCATACATCCGGCTATCGGGGGCATTAAGACTTACCGATACTCTATCCACCAGGCCCTCTATCTCCGGGGTAACATCTCTGCCGTTTATAAGACTGGCTTCTCCGTTAGTATTTAGGCGTACCTGTCCTCCCCGTTCCTTTACATAGGACGCCACTGCTTTAAGAGCCCCCCACCTTAGAGAGGGTTCTCCAAAACCGCAAAAAACCACCTCGTCATACGCGGAAGGATCCCCTATAGCATTGATAATATCTTCTCTTGCGGGGTCGCATCCCAGGTGAAGATCATGCCCTTTTACTTTATCCGACACCTGCCGGGCGCAAAAACCGCATCGGTTGCTGCAGCGATGCGTCATATTAACATACAGCGAGTTCCTTATTTTATAAACTATGGTTCCCGTTCCCTCTATGGCGAGCCTGAAAAGACCGTCGGCATTTGCCGAAGTAATACATCCCGCCCTATCCGGGCCTATACCGAAGAGCTCTCCGTACAATTCCGCAAGAGAGACTATAAAAGAAGGTTCGTTGCGTTTTCCCCTGTATTTTTCGGGAGCCATATAAGGGGCGTCGGTCTCGAGAAGTATCCTTTCTATGCCGGCAAGACGCGCCGCTTCTCTAAGATCCGCCGCTTTCGGAAAAGTTATATTGCCGGCGAAAGAAATATATAGCCCAAGCGAAAGGACCTTTCCAAGGAAGTCCTCTCCTCCTGAAAAACAGTGAATAACTCCCTTTAAAAAATTCGGTTTAGCGCTGCCAAGCATCTCCACTACATCCCCGGAAGCTTCACGGGAATGGACTATAACGGGAAGATCCAGTTCAGCGGCAAGATCAAGAAGGTTCCGGAAAACATCTTTCTGTTTTTCAGGATCGGAAAGTCTTCTGTAATTATCAAGCCCTATTTCGCCTATGGCCACGACCTTGTCATTATTGGTGATCAGATCTCGTAATTCCATAAGATCATGTTCCGTTACCATGTCCGTATTATGAGGATGTATTCCCACCGCGGCAAAAACATTTTCATGTTCCGCCGCGAGAGCTACCGCTTTTCTCGAACTTTCAATATCTATACCCGGTACTATTATCCTTTTCACCCCGGCAATACCGGCCCTATCTATAACCCCATCCAGGTCTTCTCTTAACTCAGGCATATACAAATGACAATGTGTATCTACAAGCTTCATGTTCCGGCTCTCCGTAAAATTCCCTTATTTTAACGCCAACGGCCATGCGCCTTCAGCAATAAGAAGTTCTTTTTTCTTTTTCGTCCCATAAGAATATCCGCCTATAGACCCATCGGAAGATACGACCCTGTGGCAAGGAACATGGGGCGCGTGGGGATTTTTTGAAAGCGCGCCGCCGACGGCCCTGAAAGCCCGGGGAGACCTTACTGCTCGGGCTATCCAGGCATAAGTCCTCACCTCTCCTTTCGGGATACGCAAAACCTCCAGAAGGACCTTTTTTTGAAAATCCGACAAAGACCTGTCGTCTCGAATGAGCTTTTCAAGATCCGGAGAATTAACCATATTTTCGCAATAAACAGTC
The DNA here is from genome assembly GCA_041667545.1 of Candidatus Omnitrophota bacterium. GTDB lineage: Bacteria > Omnitrophota > Gorgyraeia > Tantalellales > Tantalellaceae > SLID01. The sequence continues at coordinate 29,694 of JBAYES010000008.1, forward strand.
CTCAGGAACCCTCGGTGGAAGATCACTTGATCCGCATGAATAAAGGTTCGCCTTTCGCGACATGCGTTCCCGAAGGGAAGGATCTTTGCTTTTCCTGTTTGCCCTTGCCGTCAAAATTCTCTGCCAAAAGACCGTCTCGACTCGCTCCCTCAAGCCCCAATTGCTTCCATATTCTTTCCGAAGTAGAAGGCATGAAAGGATAAACACATACCGCGACTTCCCTTAAAACTTCTAAAAGATCAGCCATAATAAGCGCTATCGCTTTCATGTTACCGTTCCTGGCATGGGTCCACGGCGCCGATTCTTCTATATATTTGTTTGCCGATCCCACCACGGCCATTATGGATTCCAGAGCCTCTTTTATGCAGAGACGAGGATCTGTCATATGGAAATGCACCTCAGCGGCCAGGGCCGAAACGGGACGCATGATCATTTCAAGGCTCCTTTCCGCCTGAGCCGCGTCTTCCGGATCTTCGGGCGCCGGAGGAGCTTCGCCCCCGAAATATTTATCCACCATAGTAAGCGTGCGGTTAAGCAAATTCCCAAGATCGTTTGCCAGATCGCTGTTATACATCGTTACCATGGACTCCTCGCTGAAAACACCGTCCATTCCAAAACTAACAGCTTTTAAAACAAAATATCTTACGGGATCGGTACCGTACTTCTCGGAAAGCGCGACAGGATCGGCTATATTACCTTTGGATTTCGACATTTTCTCACCGCCCATTTTCCACCAGCCATGCGCGAATATGGTGCCGGGAAGCTCAAACCCCGCGCTTTTAAGCATTATGGGCCAGTACACCGCGTGATGCCGGAGTATATCCTTGGCTATTACGTGAATATCCGCCGGCCACATTTTATCCAGCACCCCCGCCGCCATCGGGCCCGATATGTAATTTATAAGAGCGTCGAACCAGACATAAGCCACATAATCCGTATCAAAGGGAAGCTCTATTCCCCACGGTGACCTTTTCCTGGGACGGGAAACACAAAGATCGTTCAGTTCTTCACGCAGGAATCCGAGAACCTCGTTCTTTCTGATCTCCGGCATAATGAAATCCGGATGAGTCTCTATATGCTTTATAAGCCAGTCCCTGTATTTTCCCATTCTGAAAAAATAATTCTTTTCCTTTATTCTCTCAAGGGCCCTTCCACAGTCGGGGCATTTATCATCCGCGGCCTGCTTATCCGTCCAGAAGGTCTCGCATGGCGTACAATACCATCCGTCATATTCCCCTTCGTATATATCTCCGTTATCTTTTATCCTTGATATAAAGCCCTGCACCGCTCTTTTGTGCGAGTCGTCCGTGGTCCTTATGAACATGTCGTATTCCACATCAAGCTTTTTCCAGGCGTTCTTGAAGTTTACCACTATGCCGTCGACAAAACTCTTTTCGTCCCCGCTCTTGAAACCTGCCGTAACCGAGGCTTTTTCTATCTTTTCCCCATGTTCATCCGTTCCCGTAAGAAAAAAAACTTCCTCTCCCAGCATTCTCCGGTACCTGGCAAGGGCATCTACCGCTACCTGTGTATATGCGTGGCCTATGTGGGGCGAGGCGTTAACATAGTATATGGGAGTAGTCACATAAAACTTATTCATAGTTCATTTTTCCTCTGTTAATCCTTGCACTTTTATTTCTTTGATCCCGCCCTCGCCCAGATCCACCGTTACGGTACCCTTAAGGGGACTGGTCGAAATTACCCTGCCTTTACCCTGCGGCGTTCTTATTTCCTTTCCTATTTTGGGCAAACACTTGGAACATTCTTTGTAACACTCATGCTCATACCCCAGACAACACATCAAGCGTCCGCATATCCCGGAGATCTTTGACGGTTTAAGGGAAAGGTTCTGCACCTTGGCCATTTTAATGGTAACAGGATTAAAATCCTTAAGAAAAGAAATACAGCATAGTTTTCTGCCGCAGGGCCCTATACCGCCCAGCATCTTTGCCTCGTCCCTTACGCCTATCTGCCGGAGTTCTATCCTGACCCTGAAAATACTTGCCAGATCCTTTACGAGATCCCTGAAATCCACCCTGCTTTCGGATGTAAAGTAGAATATTATCTTAGCCCTGTCAAAAGAATACTCGGCATCCACAAGTTTCATGGAAAGGCCGCGCTCCGCCACCTTTTTTTCACATATCTTTATAAGCTCTTTTGTTTTGGCCTTGTTCTTAAGGATCTGCGCCTCGTCCCATGGATTGGCCGCCCTTATTATTTTTCTTAACGGCTGAGATCGGCCCGCCGTGTTAGTAGGGATCTTTTCCGGCAAAGAGACCACAACCCCATGCTCAAGCCCTCTGTCAGACTCAACTATGACCTTGCTTCCTACATCGAACTTTATGCCCGATGTGGTAAAACTCTGCAATTCTCCCATCGCCCTCAATTGTACCTGTACAAATTCCTGTTCCTGCATTTTTTCCTTTATATTAGTAAAAGTTCAGTTATCCTAAGTTAAAATTTCCATAAACCATTGTCATCGCGGGCGAAGCCTTCGCTTCCGCTCAGGACAGGCAATCTCTGGATATTTTAATAGAGATTGCTTCGGGCGCTACCGCGCCCTCGCAACGACGATCTTAGACTGTTTTACTTTTGCCGGTCCTGCATGTCTTGCCTGTCCTGCATGTCTTGTCTGTCCTGCCTGTCTTGCCTGTCCTACATGTCCTGCCGGTCCTGCATGTCTTGCCTGTCCTGCATGTCTTGTCTGTCCTGCCTGTCTTGCCTGTCCTGCATGTCCTGTCTGTCCTGCATGTCTTGTCTGTCCTACATGTCCTGCCGGTCCTGCATGTCTTGCCTGTCCTGCCTGTCCTGCCTGTCCTGCCTGTCCTGCCTGTCCTGAGGCCTTCTGGCCGAAGGGAGGCCTTCTGGCCGAAGGGAGGCCTTCTGGCCGGAGGAAACGCGGGGCTATACTTCGCTCAGTAGAAAGGGAAGCACCTGAGACACTATTTTTGTATTACAATTACCCGCTATTGCCCTCTTTATCTCTGTGAGACGCTCCATTGTCCCGTATATTTCATCCGCGTTCTTTTGCTGTACCGGCCATCCGGATGTTCCATCTATTGTCTCCCAATGAAGCAGCGAGCCCGGAATACCTTCATTCGCCAGAGCCGCGTCACGAAGCATAGCTATTAGCGTGTCTATGTCCTCCACAAGCACATCCTTACTTTCCGAGTGCCAGTTCATAAGAACATCATGGGGGCTGAACGTAAAACTTTTCACCATATCCGCCAGCGCCTTGCGCCTTTCGGCAAAATCCGATCCCTGCCATTCCAGGGCCTTCCCCACTGATCCCTGAGAGAAGCCCGCCAAGAGATCCGCTGTTTGCTCATCCGCCCCGGATCTATCCATGATAATGTCCCTAACCACTCCCCCGGGAAGAGGAGAGAACCTGACTTCCGAACACCGGGAAAGAACTGTAGGCGGGATCCACTCTTTTTTATCGCTTATGAGAATAATTATCGAATGATCCGGCGGCTCCTCAAGCACTTTCAAAAGCGCGTTAGCCGCTTCCTGCGTCATCATGTGGGCGTCTTCTATGACCGCGGCATTACTGCTGGCGGAAAAAGGTTTCATGTACAACGTGTCCTTTATGAGCCTTATCTCGTCTATCCCTATGCTTTTATTCTTTTCGGGGATTATCCATTTTACATCCGGGTGTTCCATCTTATCGAACTTGCCAAGTTCGTCGTTATAGCGGCCTATCCCCTCTCCTTCGAAACCGGAAGAGAACAGCAATTCTCTAAGGAACGCCTTGGCCGTAAGAGCCCTGCCCACTCCGGACGGACCGGAAAAAAGGTAGCTTGCCGATATCCGCCCTGAGGAAATACTGCCCCTGAGATATCTTACGGGGTCATGCTGTCCTTTTATGTCCTTCAATAAAAGCATACACTTCCCTTTTTACCTTTTCATGGACTTCGCCTATACTGCCGGCCGTATCTATGACTTTTATCTTTTCCGGCATGGTTTTTGCAATATCAAGGTACCCTTCCCTTACCCTGCTATGAAAACCCATGTCCCTTTTTTCCATCCTGTCGGCTTTGCCTTCGGGAGTTGCTCTGGCAATACCGGTAACAACATCTACATCCAGCACTATTGTAAGATCGGGCATCACCTTGCCGCGAACCGATTCATCTATCTTTCCTATGAATTCCATATCCATCCCGAGGCCATATCCCTGATACGCGAAAGTCGCGGTATTAAAACGGTCACTTATAACTATTTTATTTCTGCGTAGAGCCGGAATTATAACTTCTTCCATATGCTGAGCCCTGTCCGCCTCAAAAAGCAGCAATTCTGCCAGAGAACCCAGCCTGATATCTTCTTTATCCAGAAGAATATCCCTTATTTTCTTCCCCAGTTCTGTCCCCCCGGGCTCAAAAGTCCTCAAAACCGGGTAACCGTCAGATGCCAGGCATTTATAGATCAGTTCCGACTGTGTGCTCTTTCCGCTTCCTTCCGGCCCCTCAAATGTCAGAAATATGCCCTTCCCTATTTTTTCTTCCACTCGCTCCCCCCTGATGTATCCTCAACCTTAATACCCAGTTGCGAAAGTTGCGCCCTTATAGCATCGGCTTTTTTATAATCTTTGTTATCGCGAGCGTTGTTCCTTTCCTCTATGAGACGGCTTACTTCTTGTTTAAGAGACCCCTCCACATCGGCTCTTCGCAAAGTTAAACCCAATATACCTGAACATTCTTTCACAAAATCTCTCAAAGCGCTGAGTTTTCCGGGGACTGCTTTATCTTCTACGGCATTTCCCGATAGAATGTCGTTACCTGCCTTTACGGCTTTAAAGATAACGGCCAGGGCAAGCGCCGTGTTCAGGTCATCGTTCATGGCATCATCAAACTCATCACGCAATTCCCTGACCAGCCCGTCCGCCCCAAAACTCTCTTCACTGACAGATCTATCCTGGACTTTTTCCGCGCCGTAAACTCTGTCCATAAAATTCAATATCCTCTCTTTGGCTCGTCCCGCTTCTTCCATTTTCTCGTCGCTATGATCCACCGGGCTTCTATAATGGCTCGAGGCAAAAGAAATTTTCAACATATCAGGATCCGGATATTTCAAAAGAAGATCGGATATAGTTATATAGTTCCCGAGAGATTTGGACATCTTTTCACCGCAGACGGTCAGAAGCCCGTTATGCATCCAATACCTTGAAAAAGCCTTTCCCGTTGCCGCTTCAGACTGGGCTATCTCGTTCTCGTGATGTGGGAAAATAAGGTCTATTCCGCCGCCATGTATATCGAACCGGTCCCCCAGAAGCTTGGTGCTCATCACAGAACACTCTATGTGCCAACCCGGCCTTCCGGGCCCCCAGGGACTGTCCCAAAAAGGCTCGCCGCTTTTAGACGCTTTCCAGAGAGCAAAATCAAGCGGGTGCTCTTTTTTTTCATCCATCCCTTTGCGCACTCCGTGAAGAAGCTCGTCTTTATTCCTGTTGGACAGCTTTCCGTACCCTTCAAATTTGTTCACGCTGAAATACACGTTACCATCCGACACATACGCGTAACCTTTTTCAATAAGACCTGCTGTGAACTTTATCATTTCGTCTATGTTCTGGGTGGCCCTGGGCTCGTGGGTAGGCGGTTCTATGCCTATCATATCGAGCTGACGGTGATAGACATCGAGATATTTTTCGGCGACAGCTCTCGACGCCTCGCTTAAAACAGTGTCAGAAATTGCCTTTCCTGAACCCCTGAGATCGTCAGCGGCCCGGGCGATTATCTTATCGTCAATATCCGTAACGTTCCTTACAAAAACAACATCATACCCTTTATAACGGAAATACTTTCTGGCGACGTCAAAAACATAGGCGCTTCTGGCATGACCTATGTGAGGCACGTCGTATACCGTAGGCCCGCATACATACATGCTTACCCTGCCAGGCAGCAGGGGTTCGAAATTTTCTTTGGTCCTGGTAAGTGTATTATATAATTTCAGTGCCATCAGGAATGCTGTCTTGTTTTTTGTCTTTTTCTTTTTTTGATCCGTTGTAATTTTCAAGTTCTTCCTCGATGTGGTCTATCTCATGCTGAAGCCTTTCCAATGCCTGCTGAAGAGGGTCGGGAAGAGAGCTATGGTCCAGGTTCACTCCACCGGGAAGACGCTTGCCCTTTCTCCTGGCCACTCTTCCCGGAACTCCGACTACCGTTGAATCATCGGGCACATCCCTAAGGACCACAGCATTCGCGCCTATCATGACATTTTTTCCTACGGTTATGTTCCCCAGGACTTTTGCCCCCGCTCCGATCACCGTGTTATCCAGAATAGTCGGATGCCGTTTTCCTTTTTCCTTCCCTGTTCCTCCAAGAGTAACTCCCTGGAAAAGCGTCACGTTATCACCTATAACCGCCGTCTCCCCGATAACAACACCCATCCCGTGGTCTATGAAAAGCCCCTTTCCAATAGAAGCTCCGGGGTGTATCTCTATACCTGTAAACCACTTTGTTGTCTGAGAGAACAATCGCGGCAGGAACGGGACCTTTTTTCTTCTTAAAAAATTAGTGACGCGGTAAAAGATCAGGGCATGCAGCCCCGAGTATGTAAAGATGATCTCGGCTTTACTTGTAGACGCGGGGTCTCTTTCCATAGTCGCCGCTATTTCATAGCTGAAAAACTTCCCGACCAAGATGTAAAAAAACACTGCCAGAACAAAGACCGTAATAATGATGTTTAGAAAACACAAGACCATTTATGCCCCTTTTTCTTCAAGTGAGGTTTAGTGCGTCTCGACCAGCATAACTACAGCATATGCCTCTATAGCCCCGCCGCTCCCCACTTCACCCATTCCTTCTTTTGTTTTACCTTTAACGCTTATGTTCCCAGGCTCTGAAAAAAGCGCTGAAGAAATAAGCCGGGCTATCTTCTCCCTATACCGACCTATTTTGGGGGTTTCCGCCACCACAACGCAATCCAGGTTCCCAAGTTTAAAACCCTCACGCCGCATTATGCCGGCCGCTTCTTCAAGTATCTTCACACTGGATATCCCCCTGATACTTTCATCAGTATCGGGAAACAAACCCCCTATATCTCCTTTTGAAAGCGCTCCTAAAACCGCGTCGGTAACCGCGTGCAGGAGAACGTCGCCGTCGGAATGGCCCAAAAGCCCTCTCTCGCGGGAAACCTCAACCCCTCCGAGGAACATGACCCCGCCCTCACGTACCCTGTGTATGTCATATCCAAAACCTATTCTCATTTTTACCGCTGGACGGGAGGCGTTTCATCCCGGTCTATTTCAGGCTGAGAGGTATTTTCTCCGGGAGCAGGAGCTTTGTTCCCGTTCTGCCCCGGTCTTTTCGCATCTCTACTGGAATTTCTTTCGTTCCTGTTCTCGGGCTTTTGCTCTGCCTTCTCGTTAAGGTCCGCGAATATCATCCGGCCGGCCGCTGTTTGCAGAACACTTGAAACAGTAGCATTCACCGTGCGGCCTATGTAGCGTCTGGCATTATCTATTACTATCATCGTGCCGTCATCCATGAACGCCACACCCTGGTTACGCTCTTTTCCCTCTTTTTTTACGTACACCATCATACTTTCCCCGGGAAATACCAAAGGCCTCATCGCTCCGGCAAGATCATTGATATTCAGCACTTTCACGCCTTCGAGTTTGGCCACCTTGTTAAGATTGAAATCGTTGGTAACAAGCGGAGCCTCCAGAAGCTTTCCAAGCCGCACCAGTTTAGCGTCAACTTCCCTTATACCGGACAGTCTTTCCTCATGTATCACAACCTCAACGTTTTTTACGGTCTTCAACCTTTCCAGCATATCAAGCCCTTTCCTGCCTCTATTGCGTTTTTCGTCATCGGAGCTATCCGCCACCTGTTGCAGTTCATGCAGGATGAAACGCGGAACTATAAGCTTGCCTTCTATGAACCCTGTCTCGCTTATCGCGCTTATTCTTCCGTCTATTATAACGCTTGTATCCAGTATGTACCTCTGGTCCCTCTGGTCCTGCCTCGAAAACCTTATATAAGGTATTATCACATTGAACTCGTCTTTGCCCTTTATGGCTATAATGACTCCCAGGTAACAGAATATGAGAGTGAAAGATATCTGCAATATGGGATATAGTTCCGGTTCCATCGGTATAAGGTTGGCTATCAAAATCATCATCCGCGCCATGAAGAACCCGAAAACAAGCCCGAAAGCCGCCGCCGAAAGGTTTCTCAGTGAAACGCTTTTTAGCCTGGCCTCAACTATCATTATCATAAATGAGATACCAAGCCCCGCAAAAGCCCCCGTCAGAGCCATTCTTCCCGGCAAACCAGAAAAATCAGACCCTATATAATAACCGCTTACAGCGCATATTAACGCGAAAAATATCCGTAAAACCCATATGGTCATCTGCCACCCCGCCTTTTTTGTTTTCTCAGTAAAATTTTAAAATGCACGCCCGCGTTACCTGTTCCCGTTTAACGCGGGGTTACCCGCGTTCCGCGCGATTTTTCCGCTTTTTCGGTTTTCTTTTCAGACGTAACACGCAGGAGTTTCCATGGATTGTTCTTTATATCCCTGGTGAAATACTCAATATTATTGTAAACAGCGTCATCGGTCAGGAATTTACCTATGGTCCCCTCTCCGCTTTTGATCCTGCCGAATATGACCCCAAGATCGGTATAAAGCGTGTCATCGGTAAGGAACTTGCCCAGAGTACCCTCTCCAGACGACATCTTACCGAAAACATCCGTTATATTCTCATAGAGCCTGTCATCTGTTATCAGTTTACCTAAAGTACCCTTGCCCAGGGAAGCATCCCGGACCATATCCTTTGCCGTCTCAAAGAACTCCCTAACCATTTCCATCTGCATCCCCACATTGACAGGGCTTCTGCCGTCTAATACATCCCCGTCCGAAAGAAATTCTTTTCCCGTGCCGGGAGTTATTTCGGCATATTGCTCTCCCAAAAGCCCAAGCGTGTTTATCCTGATAACGGCGTTCTTCTCAACCCTGACATCCTTGCCTATCTTCATGACAAGAGCGACTCTGGTCTTTTCCATTTCATCATCGTAGAACAGCATTATATCCTTAACCTCACCAACGTTCACACCCGCCAGCCTTATGGGAGCGCTTTTCTTTATTCCGCCGACGAAATCGAACATGACATTCACTTCATATCCGTCTTTCAAAAAGTAGAAATCCCCGACAGAAAATACTATGAGGAACATCAAAAATATCCCTATCCCCATAAAAAGCCCCACCTTCATCTCTATTTTCTCGTCTCTGAACATTTCGCTCTCCTTTTCCGGACCTTTTCCGGCGCCTAGTTAGTGATGGGCCCCTTAGAATCTCCCGTTATGAATTGTCTGACCGTGGGGTTATCCGAATTTTTAATTTCATCCGGCGTCCCGACAGCTATGATCTTTCTGTCATAAAGCATCGCTATCCTGTCGGCAATTTTATAGGCGCTTTTCATATCATGCGTCACCGTTACCGACGTAGTCTTCAGAGTATCGTGCAGACCCCTTATAAGATTGTTGATAAGATCCCCCGTAACCGGATCGACCCCTGTTGTGGGCTCGTCGAAAAGTATGATCTTCGGCTCCATGCTTATGGCCCTGGCCAGGCCCACTCTCTTTTTCATGCCGCCCGAAAGAGCGGCTGGTTTCACATTCTCTATTCCCCTGAGGCCTACCATGGCAAGACATTCCGCAACCCTTTTCCTCATATCTTCCATGGACATATCGGTATGTTCAATAAGCCTGAACCCCACGTTCTCAAAAACGTTCATAGAATCAAAAAGAGCCGCTCCCTGGAAAAGCATGCCGAAATCGCTCCTCACCTCATCGAGGGTCCTTTGCGGCGCTTTTGCCATATCCACACCGTCTATCAGAACATTTCCTGCGTCGGGCCTTAAAAGTCCTATCATATGCTTCAAGAGAACACTTTTTCCGCACCCTGAACGGCCGATTATCACCATGGACTCCCCGGTATTTATTGTGAGATCGACCCCGGATATAACCTTGTGCGTCCCGAAAGATTTGTGTATACCTTTAAGTTCTATCATAACAGTTAAGCCTTTTCGCTAAATTCCTGTTTTCCCCTCGCTGACTCTGCCTACATTATAAAATAAAAGAGCGCCGTAAAAAAACAATCCGCGATAATTATAAGTATAAAACTCCTTACCACACTTGATGTAGTGGCCTTACCCACACCCTCGGCGCCTTCCTCAGCATTCAAACCCTCAAAACAGGATATCAAACATATTATCATGGCAAAAGAAATGCTTTTTATAAGCCCTGTAGTAACGTCTTTCACCGAAAGCGGGTCCCATGTCATCTTTATATACATCGAGCTCGTTATATTGAGTCTCCCTACACCTATTACGTATCCTCCCAGAATCCCGAAGAAATCCGCGAATATCGTCAGCATAGGAACTACTATCACCATAGCCAGAAATCTGGGGACGACCAGATAGTGCACCGGGTTAACGGACATCGTCTCAAGAGCGTCCACCTGTTCTGTAACTCTCATTGTGCCGAGTTCCGCGCTTATGGCCGCCCCGCATCTGCCGGCCACTATAAGCCCCGTAAGTACCGGCCCCAGCTCGCGGGTAAGCGAAAGCGCCACAAGCGAAGCTATGTACATTTCTGCTGACATCTTCTGCATCTGATAGGCGCTTTGAAGGGCAAGCACCATGCCGGTAAAAAAACTAATTAGTACCACTATGGAAAAACTTGCCACCCCTATAAAATTCATCTGTTCCAGCACTTGCCGTTTCCGGGCCCGAGGAGCAAAGATCCAGAAAACAGTCTGGAAAAATAAAATGGTAAGGCCGCCCATGTAGACCATAAAATTCCTGACCTTATCCCGCAAAAAGTTAATGCCTCTTCTTGCCATCAATGCCCCTGAGGTGATCTTCATCTCTCTTACCAGCCTTGTAAATGTTATCGTTTTTCTTCGACGGGCTCTCCGTTCACTTTTACAAATTTCAGAACAGCCCTTTCTTTGTCTACCGTAACCTCTACCCTGCTCCCGTCCGAGATCTCTCCGGATATCATCTCTTCCGCCAGAGGGTTCTCGAGATACCTCTGTATGGTCCTTTTTAGGGGCCTGGCGCCGAAATGCTTATCCAGGCCTTTGTCTATAAGGAACATTTTTGCCTCGTCATCCATAACAAGATCTATACTTTTCTCGCCCAGCCTGGCCGTCACCTCTTTCACCTCTATCTCCACTATCTGTTTCAGGTCTTCCATGCCAAGCTGACGAAAAACTATAACATCGTCAACCCTGTTCAAAAATTCAGGCTTGAACGTTTTCTTGATCTCATCAAGCAAGCGTCCTTTCATCCCCTGATAAGTTTCTTCTTCCTTCTGGGAAGAAAACCCTATCGCCCCCGATTTTTTCATAAGATCCGCGCCGACATTGGACGTCATTATCAGTATAGTGTTCTTGAAACTCACCTTGCGCCCGTATGAATCGCTGAGCCGTCCTTCGTCAAGCACCTGTAAAAGTATATTAAAAACATCGGGATGCGCCTTTTCTATTTCATCCAAAAGTACCACAGCATAGGGCCTTCTCCTCACTTTTTCGGTCAGCTGACCTCCCTCCTCATAGCCCACATACCCGGGAGGAGCTCCCACAAGTTTAGAGACGTTGAACTTTTCCATGTACTCCGACATATCAAGCTGTATGACCGCGTCTTCGTCCCCGAACATTACTTCCGCCAGTTTTTTACCAAGAAGCGTCTTTCCTACCCCCGTAGGCCCCATGAAAATGAACGTACCTATGGGCCTGTCCGGAGCTTTTATTCCCGCTCTTGAACGCCTCACCGCGTGGGCGATAGCAGTAATAGCTTCGCCCTGACCCACAACTCTATCTTTGAGCTTATCGCCCAGCTTAAGATATTTTTCTGATTCTTTTTCCTCTACCCTGATAAGCGGTATTCCTGTCCAATCGGAAACTATCGCGGCAATATCATCCTCACTCACCATTATCTCCTGCTGGCTTTGACCGGCGCTCCATTCCTGGCGGAAAGTCTTAAGTTCCTGCCGGATCTTTCTTTCGGAATCCCTGAATTTGGCGGCTTTTTCAAAATCCTGGTTCTTGACCGCTTCTTCTTTTTCTCTTTTGAGCTCTTCAGCGCGTTTCTCGTTTTCTTTTACCTCGGAGGGCATGACCATCGTTGAAAGCTTGGCCTTGGATCCCGCCTCGTCAATAATGTCTATGGCCTTATCCGGCAGGAACCTTCCCGAGATATACCTGTCCGAAAGTTTCGCGGCCGCCTCTATGGCCTTAGCCGTGTACTTTACCCTGTGATGAGCCTCATACCTGTCTCTCAAACCTTTCAGTATGGCTATGGTTTCCTCCACATTGGGTGGATCCACATTAACAGGCTGAAACCTTCTTTCAAGGGCCGGATCTTTTTCTATGTTCTTTCTGTATTCATCGAGTGTCGTCGCGCCTATACACTGTATATCCCCTCTTTGCAGGGAAGGTTTAAGCATATTGGACGCGTCTATAGCTCCTTCCGCCCCGCCGGCCCCGACAAGAGTATGTATCTCGTCTATGAAAATTATGATCTCCGGGGACTCTTTTATCTCTTTCATTACCGCTTTTATGCGTTCTTCGAACTGCCCCCTGTATTTGGTCCCGGCTATCATCATGGCCAGATCAAGCATAAGAAGCCTTTTGTTATTCAAAAGTTCCGGGACGTCGCCAAGAGTTATCTTTTGCGCCAGTCCCTCTACTATGGCAGTCTTCCCTACTCCCGCTTCCCCTATAAGTACCGGATTATTCTTTTTTCTCCGGCTCAATATCTGTATTACCCTCTGGATTTCCTTGTCCCGTCCGATCACCGGGTCCAATTCTTCCTGCTGCGCCATTTCCGTAAGGTCGCGCGCGAAAGAATCAAGAGCCGGGGTCTTGGTCTTCTTTTTGCGTTTAGGATCCATTTCCGCGGGATACCCAGGCACTGACGCCCCCAGAAGATTAAGCACTTCGTCTCTCACGCTTTTAAGATCAAGCCCCATATTGAGAAGGACCTGTGAAGCAACGCCTTCTCCCTCTTTGATAAGGCCAAGCAGAAGATGTTCCGTGCCGATGTAGTTGTGCCCCAGACTACGCGCCGCTTCCATAGCAAGTTCTATAACTTTTTTCGCGCGCGGCGTAAAAGGTATATCCTCTGTCTGCGATTTCCCGGGACCGGAGTGAACCAGTTTTTCCACTTCCTGTCTTATATTATCAGGGTCCATTCCCAAACTCGTCAATACCGCGGCAGCTACCCCTTCGCCTTCCTTGATGAGCCCGAGAAGAATATGTTCCGTGCCGATATAATCATGATTAAATCTTCTGGCTTCTTCTTTTGCCAGAAGTATGACTTTTCTGGCCCTCTCCGTAAATCTGTTAAATGCCGGCATCTTGCCCTCCTGATGATCTTTTATTTTAGTTCCCCAACCTTTGTCTTATAAAGTCGGCCCTTTTAATGTCCCTTTCGTACGGCTGCGCTTTGTTACCGGAGGTCTTTTGAAGATGTGCCGGCTGTGAAAGCAGCAGCATCTCGTTTGCCTCTCCAAAACTCATCTCTTCCACTATACCCATGTCTATACCCAGCCGTATGGCCGAAAGCCGTTTTATCGTCTCACTGGAAGTTATTATCTTGGCTGTCTTCAATGTTTCAATGGATCTTTCTACCCTGTCAACTATCTCTCCTTTTCTGCCGGAAAGAATACTTTTTCTGGTATCCTCCTCACGTTCGATTATCTTGTTTATTATCCTTTCCAGGTTATCAAGAATATCCAGTTCAGAATGCCCCAAAGCCACCTGATTGGATATCTGAAAAAAATCGCCCACGGCCTCTGTTCCCTCTCCGTAAAAACCGCGTATTGTCATTCCGAGCTTGGAAATACCGTCAAAAACATTTTCTATCTGACCGGTCATAACAAGAGCCGAAAGATGAAGCATACAAGACGAACGAAGACCCGTTCCGGTATTTGTGGGACAAGAGGTAAGATATCCGAACCTTGGCGAATAATCGAACTCCAGATGCTTATTCATTTTATTTTCCGCCGTATCCACCATTTCCCATGCCTTTTTAATGTCGAACCCGGGCATTAAGACCTGCAGTCTAATGTGATCCTCTTCGTTTACCATAACACTGCACAGCTCCTTTTCTCCTATCACCAGTCCCTTATGCCCTATATCCAAAAGATGTTCTCTGCTCATAAGATGCCTTTCAACAAGAAACTGTCTGTCTATCTCATCAATATCCTTAAGCGTAAGGAAAAGAGCGTCTTTCCCCAAAGCGCCGCTTTTCTCTATACCGCCCATAGCGTATTTGAGGGTTTCTTCTCTCCCGGCATCAGTGGCCTTGTCCACATAGATCCGACCCTTTAGATTGCGGGCTATCCGCACTCGAGTAGAAAGAACGATATTGTCTTTAGGCCCGCTGCCCTTGAGCCATCCCGTCGCGGATCTAAGAAGTTCACTGAGCTCCATCAGCCCTCGCCCCTTTCATTCTTCGGCAACTGCTCCATTTCCTTTATGCGGTCCCGTAAAAGAGCCGCTTTTTCGAATTCTTCGCTTGCAACAAGCTGTTTTAGTTCGTTTTTAAGCCTGTTAAGATCTTCCTGCAGTTTGACGCTTCCTTTTCCCGTAAAAGGCATTTTACCAACATGCTTATCCGATCCGTGTATTTTCCTGAGAAGGCCCGACAGGCTTTTGGAAAAAATATCATAACATTTTCCGCACCCGATACGGCCCGATCTCTGAAAGTCCTGATACAGCGATCCGCAAGAAGGACATTTTATTTCCACCATATCGGCAACACCGCTCCCCCCCAGCATGTCCCCACCCTCGACAAGTCCCGACAAAAGATCTGTCAAGCCGAAATGAGACTGCATTTCATCGCTCTTCTGCCTGGCGCAGACCTCGCAAATATGCAGTTTCGTTACCTGTTCGTTAACTACTTCCGTAAGATGTATCGTAGCTTCATTTTTCCCGCAAATATCACATTTCATTTTTCTCCGCATCCTTAGAGCAGAACATTTTAGCCTGCCTCAATATGCAACACCCTCCTTTAAGGTCAATTCGTGATATGCTTTGATAAGCCGCATGGTAATTTTCCCGGGTTTGCCGGATCCTATAACGTTACCGTCTATGCTTACAACCGGTATAATTTCCGCCGCCGTACCGGTCAAAAAACATTCATCGGAAAACAAGACATCTTCGGGTGTCATTACCCTATGTTCGGCGCTAAGTTCCATTTCTGATGCGATCTCCATAACAACTCCCTGCGTAACCCCTTTAAGGGCACCCATTTCAGACGGAGGTGTCATAAGTTTATCGTCCTTGACCACAAAAATATTATCTCCCGTACACTCTACCACGTTCCCGTCTATAGACATCATAAGAGCTTCCTCGACTCCCGCGTCTATGGCCTCTATCCGGGCGAGTATATTGTTCAGATAATTGAGAGACTTGATCCTGGGATCTATGGACGCGGGATGGTTGCGCCTTGTCCCGGCGATAGTAATAGGCATGCCCTTTATGTATAATTCCTCCGGATAAAGTTTTATCTTGTCGGCAATTATGAAAATAGTGGGTTTCCCGCATTTCCTGGGATCAAGACCGAGGTCTCCTTCTCCCCTTGTCACGACCACGCGAATGTACGCGTCGCTAAGATCATTCAACTTCAAAGCCTCTATGATCTTGTCCTCGAGAACTTTTTTCTCCATTTGGATATCAAGCCGTATATACCGCGCCCCTTCATACAGCCGGTCGATATGCTCTCTCAACCTGAAAACACGCCTGTTGTACGACCTTATACCCTCGAATACACCGTCTCCGTAAAGAAGACCGTGGTCGAACACCGATATTTTTGCCTCGGATCTGTCTACAAACTCGCCGTTCAAGAATATTTTCATCCCCATATAGTTCCTTTCGAGTATTTGTTCTCTCTAATTGCATCCCCCGTGTTCCTCCCGGGGTAAAAGATCTTCTCCAGTATTCCGTCTTTCATCAGATATTCCGTATCAAAAAAATCTTTTTCTACTTCCTGATGGGAAACAAGCACCACTCCCATCTGCCTCACTTCGCTGAGCTTTCTTATAACAGAATATACCTCTTCACGCATTGCCGAATCCAGGTTACCGGTAGGCTCATCGCAAAAAAGGAATTCCGGCTCGTTTATAAGCGCCCTTGCTATAGCGCACCTTTGGATCTCTCCTCCTGAAAGTTTTCCCGGCCTGTGCTTTATTCTCGGCGTCATACCGACGGCGTCTATCAGGTCTTCCGCTTTTTCCCTCATTCCGCGTCCCGGCCACCCGCCCTTTATCATTGCCGGCATCATGACATTCTCAAGAACGGTAAGTTCCGGCAGAAGATGATAGAACTGAAAAATGAACCCGAACTTTCTGTTGCGAAGAGCGCTCCTTTTCCGGTCTGACATACTATAAACATCTTCTTTGCCCGCGTACACCTTGCCCTTAGTGGGCCTGGAAAGGCCGCCAAGTATATGCAAAAAAGTGGACTTCCCCGCTCCGGACGGTCCGTGTATATAAACACGCTCCCCCGGCCCTATCTCTATTTCGGCCGAGTCTACCGCCTTTACGCTCTTAACCCCCTGGCGGAACACTTTATCAACATTCTCGCATCTGATCATCTTATTAAACTCTCTTCCGTTCCTCGTTACGGGCCAGGAACTCTACTCGTACCTTATTGCCTCTACGGGGTCCAGCCTCGAGGCCTTCCATGCCGGATACATCCCGGCCGTCAGGGTAAGCGCGGCAGCCACCATTATCACCGTAAAAACATCCGAAGAACTCGTTTTTACAGGTATTTCCGTGAAATAATACACATCACTCGGGAAAAGGGGAACACCCGTAATTTTCTCTACAAGGTCGGCGATAACATTTATCCGCGCGGATATGTATATCCCGAGAAACGCGCCCGAGGCGGTACCCAGTGTTCCGATCATGATGCCTAGAAAAAGAAAAACGGATCTTATCCCCGAAGAATTCGCCCCAATAGCTTTTAAGATCCCAATATCCCTGGTCTTTTCCATCACCATCATTATGAGAGAGCTGGCGATATTGAAACACGCCACCATAACTATGATCGTCAGTATAATGAACATCATTTTTTTCTCCACCGCGAGCGCTGTCACAAGGTTCTTGTCAAGATCCATCCAGCTTTTTATGGAATACTGATATCCCAACTTCTCCCTGAGAGCGTCCCGGAGAAGGTTGGCTTTCATCCCGTCTTCCGCCTTCATACCTACCCCGGTTATTCCCTGTTCCATCCTGAACATTTTCTGAGCGGTTTCTATGCTGACTATGCCTATATTGGAATCGTAATCATATCTGCCTGAAGTAAAACTGCCTATTACCGTCAACTTTACTTTTTCCACATCCAGAGCGCTATACGGCAGTATCAGTTCTATCGTGTCGCCCGGAACTATGAACTCGTTTTTCATAAGCTCACTGCCCAGGACTATTGTATCTCTCCCCAATTCCGTCGCCTTGTTCCCTGAGTATGTTATTACGCTGGTAACCTCCGATTCTCCGAGCGGATCTATCCCCTTAAGAAGAATACCTGTAACCCTTCCCTGTCTCCGGATTATGGCCTGTCCGGTCACAAAAGGCGAAACATTTTTAACTCCCGGAAAAGAACCCAGCTGTTCGAGCAATCCATCGGATTCTTTTATCCCTGCCTCAGAAGTAACTACCACATGAGAATACGTGCCGATTATTTTTTCCCGTATTTCGCTGTCAAATCCGTTCATTACGGACAGCACTATTATCAAGGCCGCCACGCCCAATGCCAGCCCAACTACCGATATCCCGCCTATGAGAGATATCATCCTTTCCTTTCTTCCGGAAAAAAGATATTTAATGCTTATGAAAAATGTCCACATAATTTTTTTCGTCGTTCTACCCCGATCTTCGGATCATCCGGAAGAGTTATTCCGGACGCATATGCGGGAAGAATACCACTTCCCGGATGTTAGAGGAATCCGTAAATATCATGGTAAGCCTGTCTATTCCTATCCCGAGCCCTCCCGCGGGAGGCATACCGTACCTCAACGCCCTCAAGAAATCCTCGTCCATCATCGCCTCGGGATCGGCTTTAATCTGGTCCATAAACCTCTCTTCCTGCTCTATGGGATCGTTAAGTTCAGAATAAGCGTTGGCTATTTCCATTCCACCCATATAGAGCTCGAACCTGTCCACTATGCCGGGGCATCCCGGCTTTTCCTTGGCCAAAGGACTCAGCTCTTTGAAAATATCCACCACAAAAACAGGATGGTTCCCGGCTTCGGGTTCCACAAGTTCGCCCACAATATTTATTATCTGGGTCTTGCTCGCCTTTTTCCCGTCTATCTCTATTCCCTTCTTCTTCAGCTTAGCCACCCATTCCGAGACGGGATCCTCCGGCCTTATGCCGAAATTCGCGTCCATTAATTCGGCAAATGATATCTTTTTCCATTCTGTAAGATCAAGTTCCCTGCCCTGGTACATAAACTTTTCTGTCCCGATGACCTCTCTGGAAACGGATCGTATCAACTCTTCTGTGAGAGCCATCATGCCGTCGCAGTCCGAATATGCCTGGTAAACTTCCATCATCGTGAACTCGGGATTATGCCGGGCAGATATTCCTTCATTGCGAAAAGACCTGTTTATTTCATAGACTTTTTCGAGACCTCCCACTAACAGTTTCTTCAGGTATATCTCCGGCGCTATTCTGAGAAAAAGATCCATATTTAGGGCCGCGTGATGTGTTTTAAAAGGTTTCCCGGCGGCGCCCCCGGGAATGGGATGCATCATCGGGGTTTCAACTTCAAGAAACCCTTTATCGTTGAGTTTTTCGCGTATATGCCTTATAAGCTGTATTCTTCTCAGGAATTTTTCACGCGCGGGATCGTTGACGATAAGGTCAACATATCTTTGACGATACCTCGTTTCAACATCCTTAAGCCCGTGCCATTTTTCAGGCAGGGGAAGAAGGGCCTTTGAAAGCACCTTAAAAGAGGATACCTGCAGTGTCTTTTCTCCGGAACGTGTCAAAAAAAGCGTACCGTCGGCGCCTATTATATCTCCAATATCTATCGCGCCAAGACTTTCAAAAACATCGTCCCCCAGAATGTCTTTGCGAAAATACACCTGTATACGTTCGGTGCGGTCCTTAAGATCCATAAAAGCGCTCTTTCCGTGTTCCCGTCTGGCCATTATCCGTCCGGCTATTCGCGCCTCTTTACCCTCTTCAAAAGCTTCCTTTACCGAAACTATGCTCTCGGCCTTATGAAAAACTTGTCCATAAGGATCCATTCCCCCTCTTTTCATCTTCTCCAGGTTAATATGTCTTTGCGCTACAAGATCGTTGACTTCTTCCATCTTCTCCCCTTTCTCCCAACATTTACTACAAAGCCCCTGGTACATATAACATATTATACCTATGCGGTTTCGAAGCTTTACGCTGTGCCCTCAAAAAGCAAAAATCCGGCTTTCGGTCAAATTATGCTGGGGCAATGCCCGAATAAAAAAATAACCGCACAAATCCATACAGAACCGTTTTTAAAGACATTACAGCCCCTTCGGATGGGTAGATTATAACTATTGATTATAATACTGTCAACAAGTCATTGGGTGTAAATCACTTGATTACGATAGCATCTCGTTTATTTTGGAAAGCAGCACCTGCGGTTCGAAGGGTTTGTCCATTACTATAGACACCCCTTCCATCTTAAATATCTCTTTCATGTCGGGCTTACCGGTCAACACTATTACGGGCAGGTCCCTCTTGTCGACATCGGATCTTAACGTCTGAAAAAAAGTATAACCGTCCATATCAGGCATGACTACATCAAGCAGTACAAGGTCTATTGCGTCATTCTCCAACTTTTCCAAGGCCTCTTTTCCGGTGCCGGCGCACACCACGCCGTACCCCATATTCTCCAGAATTACGCTTAACATCTTCAGCGCGTCGGGGTCGTCATCCACGACCAATATCTTTTTCCTGGCGGCATCCATAATTCTCCTCCCGGTCATTCCCGCATTTTCAAAGTTCCATACGCTTGCAAGTATATCCGTTATTCCGAAAATACACAAGAACCGTATCCGATATTCCTACCTGAGCATTTCCTCAAACTCCTTTTCTTCTATTACGGTTATCCCGAGCTTTTCGGCTTTCTTAAGTTTAGATCCGGCTTCTTCTCCGGCGACCACAATATCCGTATCCGCGCTAACGGCCGAAAGCACCCGGGCTCCTTCGGCCTCAGCCTTCTTCCTGGCCTCGTCTCTTGACATACATGAAAGACTTCCCGTAAAAACTATTTTCTTTCCTGAAAGTTTTCCGGAAACCTTTTTTTCATGAGCACTTACTTTCACTCCCCTGATAATAAGTTCCCGTATTTCCATTCTGTTCTTCTCTGTCCGGAAGAAATTAACGATGTGGGCCGCCGTTTCCGGACCTATTTCCCTTATTCCGGTAAGTTTTTCAATATCCGACGCCATTATTTTTTCGAGTTCGCCAAAACTCTCCGCCAGCACCCGGGCTATATGGCGTCCTACATTCCTTATCCCTAAAGCCGCAATGAACCTGTCAAGAGAGATCTCTTTAGACTTTTCTATGGCATTGATCAAATTTTCGGTTTTCTTCTCTTTCCACCCGTCAAGACCCAAAAGATCCTCTTTTTTTATAGCGTAAATATCCGATATCCTTTTTACAATACCCTTCTCATACAAAAGTTCCGCGGTTTTATCGGAAAACCCTTCTATATCGGCCGCTTTGGGGCTCGAGTAATGACATATGGCCTCCTTTATCTGAGCCGGACATGTCAGGCCGGCAGGACATCTGTAGAACACATCCTCCTTTTCCAGAAAGGTCCCGCAGCTCGGACATTTAACGGGCATACTGAACTTTTTTTCCCCGCCGGTACGGCGGGCTGTAACTACCTCGCTTACATAAGGAATAACATCTCCCGCCCTTTCAACCTTCACGATGTCTCCTATTCTTATTCCCAGTTTATCTATACGGTCCATGTTGTGCAGCGTAGCTCTTGAGACGGTCACGCCGCCCACGTCTACCGGAGTGAGAAGCGCGAGAGGGGTAACAACGCCGGTCCGTCCTACCTGGACAACGATATTTTCTACCTTTGTGATCTCTTTTCTCGCCCTGAATTTATATGCTACCGCCCATTTCGGGTTGGTTGTCCTCACCCCAAGCAGGTTCTGAAGCTCGATATCGTTGACCTTTATAACAACCCCGTCTATTTCGTAATTGAGCTCTTCCCGGCCGTCTTCCATTCGATGGTGATATTCTATCGCTTTATCTATATTGCCGCAGACCGCCTCGCCGGGAACGGCCTTAAAACCCATCCCGCACATTAGTCCGAGAGCTTCGGTCTGAGAGCGGGGCTCCTCTCCCGAAATATCAAGCACACGATAACAGTACACTTCAAGTTTCCTCTCGGCCGTGATCTCCGGATTAAGCTGCCTTAAAGTGCCGGCCGCCACATTCCTTGGATTAGCATACGGTTCTTTGCCGTCTTTTATCCGCTTCTCATTCAGCTTAAGAAAATCTTTTATGGGCATTATAACTTCTCCCCGTACAGCGAGACGCAAAGGGATTTTGTCTCCTTTTAAGGTTTTAGGAATGCTCGGTATTGTCCGAAGGTTATCGGTAACATCCTCGCCTTCTATTCCGTCTCCGCGCGTGGAGCCTGAAATAAAAACCCCTTTTTCGTAAACAAGTTCTATGCTTAGTCCGTCAAGCTTCGGCTCACACATATACTCTATTTCCCCCGAGATGAGCTTACGGCAGGAAGCGTCAAAACGTCTCGCGCCCTCCTCGTCATTAACGCTTTCAAGGCTAAGCATAGGCGAAGCATGCCTGACCTTACGCGATCTCTCCGGCACTCTCGCTCCTACTTTTCTGGTAGGAGACCCGTCTTTCAGGTACTCCGGA